>JAJTHD010000217.1 GCA_021297925.1 Lysobacteraceae bacterium | reverse complement strand
GGGCCGCCAGTGCGCGCCGGTTCAGCCCCGCAGCAGGGTCAGGACGTTCTGCGGGATCTGGTTGGCCTGCGCCAGCATCGCCGTGCCGGCCTGCTGCAGGATCTGCGTGCGGGTCAGTTCGGCGGTTTCGCGGGCGTAGTCGGCATCGCGGATGCGGCTGCGCGAGGCCGTCAGGTTCTCGGAGTTCGTCGTCAGGTTGGCGATCACCGAGCTGAAGCGGTTCTGGATGGCGCCCAGGTCGGCGCGACCCCCATTTACCGTGGTCAGCGACAGATCCACGATGGCAAGGGCCCGTCCGGCGCCGACCACCGTCGAGATGTCGAGGGTGTCGAGGTAGGCCGGGTTGCCGGCCGGGGGCGCGCTGTTCGCTGCCGGCGGCGTGCCGAGGGTGATGCCTGCCGTGGTGCTGCTCACCGTGCCGTAGTCAACCGCATAGCCGGCGAAGGCACCGCTGGCATTCACCGACTGGCGAACGGACGAGAAGGTGATGTCCACGCCGTTCGACGCGACCTCCGCATACAGGCCGGTCTCGCCGATCTTCGTGTTGATGGCCGCCGCGATCCGGCTGGTGACCTGCGCCGCGGTGTCGCCGATTCGGATCTCGACGTCGTCGATGGCGATCACGTTGTTCAGGCTGTCCGTCACGGTGATGCCGGTGATGCTGGCCGACGCCGTCGCCGTGCCGCTGGCGACCGTCGTCCCGGTGAACGCGTCGAAGACCGCGCCGCCGAGGCTGGCCGCGCGCGTGTCCGCCGTCTCGGTGATCGCGATCGCCTGGCCGGCGTTGGCGCCGACCTGGAAGAGTTGCGCGGTGAAGGAGCCGTCGAGCAGCTTGGTGCCATTGAACTCGGCCTGCTTCGCGACCCGATCGACTTCATCGATCAGCTGCTGGACCTCGGAATTGAGTGCGTCACGGTCGCTCTGGCTGTTGGTCGCATTGGCCGACTGCACGGCCAGTTCGCGGATGCGCTGCAGGTTGTTGCCCACTTCGCCCAGCGCGCCCTCCGCCACCTGGGCCAGCGAGATGCCGTCATTGGCATTGCGAGCGGCCTGGTTCAGGCCTCGGATCTGGGTGGTGAAGCGCTCGGAGATGGCCAGGCCGGCCGCGTCGTCGCGGGCGCTGTTGATGCGCAGGCCCGAGGACAGACGCTGGATCGTCGTGGCCAGGGACGCGCTGTTGGTCGAGAGATTCCGCTGGGCATTCAGCGAAATCGTGTTCGTATTGATGATGCTCATGACCGGGAATCCTCAATGGACGTTGGGAAGGGTCCGGCAGCCGGTGGGGACGGGCCGCGGAGGACGCACCCGTCCGCCCCCTGCCCTGACAACAGCGGCCACTGCTCGCCGAACAGACGGACCCGCGACGGCGCCCGCCGACCCGGCGGTGTTCCGTCGGGCCACCCCCCGTGTTGCAAGCCCCGTGCCATGGCGCGCCAAAACGACGACGCCCCCGGACCAGGCCGGGGGCGTCGGGTTGCCACGGTGCCGGCCGGGAGGCCGGCGCTGGCAGTTACCGCAGCAGCGAGAGCACGTTCTGCGGGATCTGGTTGGCCTGGGCCAGCATCGCCGTGCCGGCCTGCTGCAGGATCTGCGTGCGGGTCAGCTCCGCCGTCTCCTTGGCGTAGTCCGCATCGCGGATACGGCTTCGCGAGGCCGTCAGGTTTTCCGAGCTGGTATTCAGGTTGGCCACCACCGACTGGAAGCGGTTCTGCACCGCACCGAGGTCGGCGCGGGCGCCGTTCACCGTCGTCAGGGCCTTGTCGATGATCGCCAAGGCCTGGCCGGCACCGGCAACGGTCGAGATGTCGAGGTCGTCAAGGAAGGCCGAGGCCGGCGCGACGGTGTTCTGGGCCGGGGCCGCGGCCAGGGTGATGCCGGCCGTCGAGCTGCTCAGCGTGCCGGTGTTGACGATGAAGCCGGTGAACGCGCCGCTGGAGTTCACCGATTCCCGCACGGAGGCGAAGTCGATGTTGGTGCCGTCGGCCGTGGCCAGCACACCGGTCTCACCGATCTTGGCGTTGATGGCCGCGACGATCTTGCCGGTCACGACGGCGCCGGTGTCGCCGATGGCGATCTCGACGTCATCGATGGCGACCGCGTTGCCGAGACTGTCGGTCACCGAGATGCCGGTGATCGTGGCCGCCGCCGTGGCGGTGCCGGTCGCGGCGCCCGCGTCGGCTTCGGCGTCGAACACCGCGCCGCCCAGTGCCGCGGCCTGCGCGTTGGCCGTCTTGCCGATGCTGATCGCCTGGCCGGCGTTCGCACCCACCTGGAACAGCTGGCCGAGGAACGAGCCGTCCAGCAGCTTGGTGCCGTTGAACTCCGCCTGCTTCGCCACGCGGTCGACTTCGTCGACCAGCTGCGCGACTTCGGCGTTCAGGGCTTCGCGGTCGCCCTGGCTGTTGGTGGCGTTCGCCGACTGCACGGCGAGCTCGCGGATGCGCTGCAGGTTCGTGCCGACTTCGCCGAGGGCGCCTTCCGCCGTCTGCGCGAGGGAAATGGCGTCGTTGGCGTTGCGAACGGCGACGTTCAAGCCGCGGATCTGGGTGGTGAAGCGCTCCGAGATCGCGAGGCCGGCCGCGTCGTCGCGGGCGCTGTTGATGCGCAGGCCCGAGGACAGCCGCTGGATCGTCGTCGCCAGCGTGGCGCTGTTGGTCGAGAGATTGCGCTGTGCGTTCAGCGAAATCGTGTTGGTGTTGATGACGCTCATGGCAGGGTCTCCTGGTCGGGTCGTTACGCCGGTTCGACGGGGTGCCGTCCGGGGCCGCGGTGGGGGGCCGTGGCCCGGATCTCCCCGCTGCTGTGACCAGTAACGGCGTTTTCCCGCCCGGCTTTAGCCCGGGGGCACCAGCGGATGTGAATCAGCGCAAGTAATTGAAGAGCGACAGGCTGGCGATGCGCTGGAAGCTGAGCTGGGCGGCGTCCAGCGCCGTGCTCTGCTGGGCGAGGCGGCTGGCGGCCTCGGCCATGTTGGTGTCGCGCAGGTCCGACAGGGTCGCCTTCAGCGTGACCGAGGTGGCCTCGCGCAAGGCCTGGGCCTCGTCGATGCCGGACAGCCGGGCGCCGCCGGCGGCCCGCCTGTCGACGAAATGGTCCTGCGCCGCGGCGATGTTGGCCAGCGCCACGAAGATGGCGTTCTGCTGGCGCGTGCGCTCGATCACCGTGGTCGCCGGGGACTCGAGGGCATCGGCGAGATCGTCCAACGTGCGGAAGATGTCCTGCGCAGCGGAGGGTTCCACCACGAACACGTCGCCGGTGGCGGGCTCGCCGTTGAGCCGCAGCTGCAGGCCCTGGAAGGTGATCGTCGTGCCCGGCGTGTAGGGCCCGGTCTGGGCCGGCACCAGCGGGGTACCGCCGGCATCGCGGATTTCCCAGGTCGTGGGGGACGTGAACGCGATCTGGAAGCCGGCGTTGCCGGTGGCGGCCCAAGCGGCGCTGTCGACCACGCCGAAGGTGCCGAGCAGGCCAGTACCGACGTTGGCCGCGGCCGCGGAGGCGCGGACACGCCCGTCGCCGGTCGGGACGCGCATGAAGATCTCGCTGCCCGGGTCGGCGTCCTGCAGCGCCAGCGCAGGGGCGACCTCGATGCGTCGCTGCATCTGGTCGCCGACGTAGCTGACGCCGGTGGGGGCGTCGACGAAGGGCGGGCGGTCGTCCTGGGCCCCACCGAACAGGTAGCGGCCCGCAGCGTCCGTGCTGTTGGCGATGCCGAGCAGGCCGTCGCGAATCTGGCGGATCTCGCGCGCGATGGAGGCGCGGTCGCCAGACGACAGCGGGGCGTTGGCGGCCTGGATGCTGAGTTCGCGGGCGCGCAGCAGGGCATCGCCGGCCTGGGCGAGATTGCTCTCCTGCAGGTTCAGCCGGTTGGCCAGCACGTTGGCGTTGAGGTCGAAGCGGTCCAGCTCGGCCAGCGAGCGGTCGATGGCGGTGGCGGCGCCGGCCGCCAGCGGATCGTCGGCGGCGCGGTTGACGCGGCGACCGCTGGACAGCGTGTCCTGGGTGGCGATCAGCTCCGCCTGCCGGCGCAGCAGCTGCCCGATGTTGGCCTCGTAGAGCGCGTTGCTGGAGATGCGGTTCAGGCTCATGGCGGAGGTCCGTCAGTCGTGCGGTCAGCGCCGCACGGCGGAGAGGAAGGTCTGGAACACGGTGTCGGCGATCGAGATCACCTGCGCGGCGGCCTGGTAGGCCTGCTGGAAGCGCAGCAGGTCCGCCGCCTCCTCGTCGAGGTTCACGCCGGAGAGCGACTCACGCTGCTGCACGAGGGCGGCGTCGATGCCCTTCTGGCTGTCCAGCGAGAAGGTGGCCTCGCGCGCCTGCGAACCAATGCGCGTGGTCATCGCGACGATGGCGTCGTTGGCCGAGTTGGCGCCGCCGCCCAGCAGGCGGGCGTCGTCCAGGTTGGCCCAGACGCGCATGTTGGTGTTGTCGCTGGAACTGCTGGTGTTCGGGCCGACGCGGAAGACGTCGCCGGCGCGCGGCGCGCCGTCGAGCACCAGGCGCCAGCCGTCGCGGTCGATCGGGGCGCCCGGGGTATAAGTGCCGGTGACCGCGGGCACCAGCGGCGTGCCGCTGCCGTCCAGCAGCTCGTAGGCCGTCGGCGAGGTGAAGCGGACGCGGATCGGCGTGGTCAGGTCGGGGTCGTTCGCGTCGGTGACCGAGAGCGACACCACCCGGCCCTGCCCGAGGTTGGTCAGGTCGGCGCTGGGGCGGATCCGGCTGGCGGCGGCGATGCGGTTCGGGTCGTTGATCGCCACCGCGATGTCGCGCGCGGCGTTGCCCGTGGGCTCGATGAGGAAGCGGTCGTTCGCCGCGGGCGTGCCGGACGCGACGATCGACAGCCCGTTGACGAGGAAGGGGCTGGCGACAGTGCCGGCGCCGCTCAAGGCCACGGGGGTGCCGTCGTCGGCCCGGCGGGCGGTCCAGTTGGCGCCGTCGAAGCGGAACTCGAGCGGCACGCCGTCGAGCGCGCCGATGTCGGCGATCGTGACCGCCAGTGCGCCGCTGCCGGTGTTGTTGCGGTTGGCCAGCGGCGTCGGCGACGGCAGGGCGAAGAAATCGGTGCCGACGTTGCCGTTGAGGTCGAGGCCGCCGCGGCTGGTGCGGTTCACCGAATCGGCCAGCGCCGTGGCGATGCGGCCGAACTCGGCGCGACCCGCGTCGACCTGCTCGGCCCGCGCGGACAGCGCGCCCCCCAGCTTGCCGGCCACGCTCCCGGGACCGAGGCGGACGAGGCCGTTGGTGGTCTGCAGCGCGAGGATGAGCCGGTCCGGGCGGAAGTCGTCCGGGGTGGTGAGGAACCGCGACGCGGCGGCGCCCACGACCAGCGGCTGGCCGCCGCCCGTGAACACGTTCAGCGAGCCGTCCTCCTGCGGGACGGTGGTCACGCCGGTGAGTTCGGCGACCTGGCGGACGAGGCGGTCGCGCTGGTCGAGCAGGTCCGGCGGCGCGCCGCCGTTGCCGTTGCGCGCGATCTCGACATTGAGCCGCGCGATCTCGCCGGCGAGCCGGTTCACCTCGTCGGCCCCCCCGGCGAGGAGCGTGTCGATCTCGTTGTCGATCTGGTCGAGGCCTTGCTGCAGCAGGTCGAAGCGCGCGACGAGGGCGTCGGCGCGGCCCAGCAGCGCGGTGCGGGCCGCCTGCGAGGTGGGTTCGGCCGCCACGCCCTGCGCGGCGTCGAAGAACGCCGACCACACGCGCGGCAGGCCGGTGGTGGTGTCGGTGAACAGCTGGTCGATGCGGTTCGCGAAGCCGTCGACGAGCTCGAGACGGCCCATCTCGCCACGGCTGTCGAGCAGCCGGTTGGTGACGAGGGTGTCGGCGAGCCGGGTCACGCCGCTCACCTGGACGCCGGCGCCGAGGACGCTCAGGCCCAGGCGCTCGCCGGTGCGGTTCGTCAGTTCGACGCGCTGGCGCGTGTAGCCCTCGACGGTCGCGTTGGCGATGTTGTGGCTGGTGGTCGAGAGCGCCCGCTGGAAGGCGATCAGCGCGCTGGTGCCGTTGCCGAGGATGCTGGTCATCACAGGCCTCCGAGGCTGGCGGCGAACAGGGTGGCGCCGGCGGACGGACCGCGGGCGTCGTCGACCTCGAGGCGGCCGAGTGCGCGCTCGAGCGTGGGGCCGGTGGCAATCGCTTCGATCTTGCGGGCGTAGGCCGGATCGGTGGCGTAGCCGGCACGCTGCAGCGCTTGCGCGAAGCCGCGGATGTCCTCGCCCGCACCCACCGCGCCGGCGTAGCGGGCGCTGCGGCCGACCAGGGCGGCGTAGTCGTCGAAGCTGGCGCCGACGTCGTCGTAGGCGCGGAATGCGGCCCGCTCGGTGCGGAAGCCGCCGCCGGCGTATTCCTGCGTGGCCGTCTGCACGGTGTCGCCGCGCCAGCGCGAACCGGCCTTGATGCCGAAGTAGTTGTTCGCCGTGCCGCCTTCGCCACGGATCGTGCTGCGGCCCCAGCCGGTCTCGAGCGCGGCCTGCGCGACGATGGCGCGCGGGTCGACGCCCAGTTCGCGGGCGACGCGCTGGGCATGCGGCCAGACTTTCTCGACGAAGGCCTCGGCGCGGTTGGCCGCGGCGCGGTTCGTGCGCACCGGCGCCGGCGGTTCGGCGGCCACCGTGGCGCGGCGCTCGACGGCGGCCTGCAGGCGCGTGACGGCTTCGGCCGGGATCCAGTCACGGCGGGCGGCCTCGACGCCGCGCGGCGCGGCCATCGGCAGCGGCGTGGCCCCGCTGCGCGCGGCCAGCTCGGCGGGACGCGCGGCGAGGGGGCGCGGGTATTCGTTGAGCGGCAGCATGGCCGGCCGCGCGTCGCCCACGGCCTTCGGGACCGCGCCGGGCCGCAGCGGCAGCGGCGCGCCGGTCGCTCCGGGCGAAGGGGTCGGGGCCTGCTGCTGTTCGATCTGCCGCGCGATCATCGGCGCCAGCCCGAGGCCGCGGCCCCGGGTCATGGCCTCGGCCAGCTTCTGGTCGTACAGGTCGCGGAACTGGCCGGCGGCGCCGGGGAAGCTGGCGTCGTCCGGCGTGGCCTCGCGCATGGCGCGGATCATCATCTGCGCGAACAGGCCCTCCATGTCGCGCGCGACCTTGTCGACCCGCGCCGCGTCGGGGGCGGCCGGGGCCTGCAGGGGCATGGGGCGGGCGTCGATGCGCATGGCGGCGGCTCAGATGATCTCGAGCTCGGCGCGCAAGGCGCCGGCCTGCTTGAGGGCTTCGAGGATGGCGATCAGGTCGCCCGGAGCGGCCCCGACCTCGTTGACGGCGCGGACGATCTCGTCGAGCGAGGTGCCGCCCTGGAACAGGAACATCCGAGAGCCTTCGCTGGTGGCGTCCACTGCCGACTGCGGCGTGGCGACCGTCTGGCCCTGGCTGAAGGGCGCCGGCTGGCTGACGGCGGTGTCCTCGGTGATCGTGACGGTGAGCGAGCCGTGGCTGACGGCCGCCGGGCGCACCTGCACGTTGCCGCCGATCACGACGGTGCCGGTGCGGGCGTTGACCACGACCTTGGCCGCGCCGTCGCCGGCGTCGAGCGTCAGGTTCTCGACGCGGGCGAGGAAGGCGACGCGGGCGCCGGGGTCGATTGGACTCTGCACCTGCACGGTGCCGGCGTCGAGGGCGGTGGCGCTGCTCTCGCCGAAGGCTTTGGTGAGGGCCTCGACCATCCGGCTGGCGGTGGTGAAGTCCGGCTGGTGAAGGGACAGGGTCAGGACGCCCGGCGTGCCCTGCCCCGATGCCTCGGACAGCGCGCGCTCGACGATGGCGCCATTGGGGATCCGGCCGGAGCTGGGCACGTTCACCGTGACGCGCGAGCCGTCGCTGCCCTCGGCACCGAAGCCACCGACCACGAGGTTGCCCTGGGCGATCGCGTAGACCTGCCCGTCGGCGCCGCGCAGCGGCGCCATCAGCAGGGCGCCGCCGCGAAGGCTGACGGCGTTGGAGATCGAGGACACGGTGACGTCGATGGTCTGGCCCGGCCGCGCGAACGGCGGCAGCTCGGCGTGGATCGCCACCGCCGCGACGTTCTTCAGCTGCGGGTTGACGCCCGGCGGGATGGTCACGCCGAGCTCGTCGAGCATGTTCTTCAGGCTCTGCGTGGTGAAGGGCGACTGGCTGGTGCGGTCGCCGGTGCCGGACAGTCCGACCACGAGGCCATAGCCGACCAGCGGGTTGCCGCGCACGCCCTCGACCTGGGCGAGGTCCTTGATGCGCTCCGTAGCGGCTGCCGGGGGGGCGGCCAGCCCGCCGGTGATCGCCAGGGCGACGCCCAGGGCGATGCGCCACAGGAGGCTCGGGTTCGGGGCGGTGTCAGCGGCAGCGGGGCTCATTGGTCGTCCTCCGGTGGCCCTTCGGCCACCACGCCCCCCGTGCTGCAAGTTCCGGGCCAAGGCCCCGGAAATGGATGGGGCAGGCCGCGGACGCAGACCTGCCCCAGTATCGGCACGCCCCTGCGGGCCTTGAGCCCCGCGGGGTGCCGAGGTCCCTCAGTTCGGGAACCATGCCCCGTTGAAGAAGCGGTCCAGCCAGCCCATCGCGTTGCTGCGCGCCACCGGCCCTCGGCCGCCGTAGACGATCCGCGCGTCGGCGACACGGGTGGAGGCCACGGTGTTGTCCGGGCCGATGTCGGCCGGGCGGATGATCCCCTGCACCTGGATCAGTTCGTTGCCCTGGTTCAGGGTGAGCTCCTTGCTGCCCTGGATGACGAGGTTGCCGTTCGGCAGCTTCTGGACGACCTGGGCCGTCAGCGTTCCGGTGATCTGGTTGCTCTGGGTCGAATTGCCGTCGCCGGCGAAGTCGCGGCTGTTGGTCAAGCTGTTGTCGAGCACGTCGCGGCCACCGACGGTGACGGGCGCGCCGAACACCGAGCCGGACATCGTGTTGGTCGATTCCTTGGTGATCGCGGTGTTGGCCCGTGTGCTGGCCTGCGTGCGCTCGGACAGCGCGATGGTGACGATGTCGCCGACCTCGCGCGCCTTGCGATCCGTGTAGAGCCGAAGGCCCGGCCCTTCGCGGTAGATGGCCCCGGCCGTCGGCACGGAGGCGGGCTGGATGGGCACGGGCAGGACCGTCATCGGGCCGAGCGGCCGGACGTCGCCACGGATCGTCGCGCCGCAGGCGGCGAGCAGCGGGAGCACCGCGGCGAGCAGGGCGAATCGACGGAAGGACGGAACGTTCATGGTGGGACCTCCGGGCGCGGCGCGCCGGGTCAGACGTTGTTGTTGAGGTAGCTCAGCATCTGGTCGGTCGTGCTGATCGCTTTCGCGTTCATCTCGTAGGCACGCTGGGTCTCGATCATCGTGACCAGCTCCTCGACGGTGTTGACGTTCGAGCTCTCGAGCGCGCCCTGCGCGAGCAGGCCGATGCCGGCCTGACCCGGCGTGCCGGCCTGCGCCGGGCCGGAGGCGCCGGACTCGAGGTACAGGTTCTCGCCCTTGGCCAGCAGGCCGGCCGGGTTCACGAAGTCGGTCAGGGTGATCTGGCCGACCTCCTGCGGCGCGGCCTGGCCGGCGATCTGCACGGTGACGGTGCCGTCGCTGCCGACCGAGATCGCCTGCGCGCCCTCGGGGATCTGGATGCCGGGCTGCACGACGTAGCCGGAATTCGTGACCAGCTCGCCTTGCGCGTTGATCTGGAAGCTGCCGTCGCGCGTGTAGGCCTCGGTGCCGTCGGGCAGCAGCACCTGGAAGAAGCCGCGCCCGTTGATCGCCACGTCGAGCGCATTGCCGGTCTGCAGCAGGTTGCCCTGGAGGTGGCTTTTGGCCGTGCTGACCACGCGCACGCCGGTGCCGAGCTGCAGGCCGGAGGGCAGGTTGGTCTGCTGGGACGTCGCACCGCCCGGTGCCCGTACCTGCTGGTAGAGCAGGTCCTCGAAGCTGGCACGGTCACGCTTGAAGCCGGCCGTGTTGACGTTGGCGAGGTTGTTGGCGACCACCGACATGCGCGTCTGCTGCGCGTCGAGGCCGGTCTTGGCGATCCACAGGGCGGGGTTCATGGCGGTCCTCGTTGGGTTCGGCGCACGGCGTCAGCGTGCGCGCAGCAGGGTGGCCGACGCGCGGGCGTTCTCATCGCCACTGCGGATGACCTTAAGGTTCATCTCGAACTGCCGGGACAGCGAGATCATCGCCACCAGCTGCTCGGTCGCGTTGACGTTGCTGTTCTCCAGGACGCCGCTCATCAGCACGTTGCCCGCGGCCGGCGTGGGCGCGGCGTCGGGCGGCAGGCGGAACAGGCCGTCCTCGCCGCGCGTCAGCTGCCGGGGGTCGGCCTGCACCACGCCGATGCGGGCGACGTTCTGCGCCTGGCCACCCGCTTCGCCCTGCGGAACGATCGCGACCGTGCCGTCGGCGCCGATGGACAGGCTCTGGAAGGGCGGGATCGCGATCGGGCTGCCGGCATCGTCGAGCACCGGCTGGCCGCGGCCGTTGGTGAGCCGGCCGGTGGCGTCCAGTTTGAGGTCGGTGGCGCGGGTGTAGGCGGGCTGGCCGCCGCGGTCGGCCACCGACATCCAGAGGTCCGCGCCGTTGAGGGCGAAGTCCAGCGGGTTGCCGGTGCTCTGCAGGCTGCCGCCGCTCGAATCGAAGCCGCCGATGTCGCCCATCGCGTAGGTGCGGGTGGCGAGGCCCTCGCCCTTCGCGACGAAGGGCTCGGTGGCGTGCAGCAAGGCCTTGAACCCCGTCGTCGAGGCGTTCGCGAGGTTGTGCGAGACCGCGGCCTGCGCGCGCAGGGCGGCTTGGGCGCCGGTCATCGCGACATACAGGGCCTTGTCCATCGTCGTGCTCCGCGGTCAGTGCGCCGGCGTCGCCGTCAGCGCAGGTTGATGACGGTCTGCTGGATCTGGTCGTTGGTCTGGATCATCTGCGCGTTGGCCTGGAAGTTGCGCTGCGCGACGATCATGTTCACCAGCTGCTCGGTCAGTTCGACGTTCGAGGTTTCCAGCGCGCCGGACTGCACGAGGCCGAAGTCGGAGGAGCCCGCGGCGCCGCGGCGGGCGTCGCCGGACTCGAAGGTCTGCGACCAGGCGTTGTCGCCAAGGGTCTGCAGGCCCTGCGGGTTCGGGAAAGTCGAAAGCGCAAGCTGGCCCAGTGGGTCGGCGGCGCCGTTGGTGTAGCGGGCGAACACCACGCCCTGCTGCGAGATCTCGATGCCGATCAGGCGCCCGGTGGTGTAGCCGTCCTGGCGGAGGTCGTTGATGGCGAATCGCTCGCCGTACTGCGTCGAGCCGCGCAGGTCGAGCGACAGGGTCATGGCCGCCGCGCCCGAGGTGGGGGTGTAGGCCGGAAGCGTCAGGAAGCCGCTCGCCGGGCTGGTGAGCGCGCCCTGCGCGTCGTACTGCAGGGTCTGCGCGGCGCCGACGGCGGTGCCGTCGATGTAGTTGTGCAGCTGCCACTCGTTGGCCGTCGCGGTCTTGACGTAGTACAGCGTGTGCACGTGGGCCACCCCCAGCGAGTCGTAGACGGTGACCGAGGTCGAGTGGTTGAAGCTGTTGGTGTCGGTCGGGTTGAACGGCGTGACGGCCGGCGGCGTCGCGTTGGCCGGCAGGTTCGACCCGACGATCACTTCGCCCGTGGCGTTCGGGGCACTGTCGGTGGTCCGCAGCTGCAGGTCCTGCAGGCGGCCGGTCTCGAAGGCGGTGCCCGACGGCCCGGCCGGCGGGAACACCTGCAGGCGCGCGCCGGACGGATTGACCACGTAGCCGTTGCGGTCCACCTGGAAGTTGCCGGCGCGCGAGTAGGTGGTCGCGCCGTTGTTGCTCAGCGTGAAGAAGCCGCCGCCGGACAGGGCGACGTCGAGGTTGCGGTTGGTGAACTCGACGCTGCCCTGCGTGAACTGCTGCGTGATCCCGGTCACGCGCACGCCGGCACCGGCGGTGTTGCGTGAGGTGCCGAAGATCGACGCGGCGTAGAGGTCGCCGAACTCGGCGCGACCGGCCTTGAAACCGGAGGTCGAGACGTTGGCGATGTTGTTGGAGGTCACCGACAGGTCGGTGGTGGCGGCGCTGATGCCGGAGAGGGCGGTGCGGAAGGTCATGGCGGACTCCTCGGGATGCGGTGGGTCGTCGGGGTCGCGGATCAGCTGATCCGCCGGACGGCGGACAACGGCGCCGTGCCGAGCCCACCGAGGTTCAAGAGCAGGCCCTGCGGGTCGAGGGTGACGCTCTCGACCGGGGCCATCGCCGCGGTGCCCACGGCCTGCGCGTCGCGGCCTTCGCCGAAGACGGCGCGCATCCGGTAGGTCCCGGGCGGCATGGCCTGCCCCTGCGCGTTGGTGCCGTCCCAGGTGAAGGCGACGTCGCCCGCGCGCTCGGCCGGGATCTGCAAGCGCCGTACCAGCGCGCCGTTGGCGGTGGTGATGTCGACCGTGATCGTGCCGGCGCCCGGCGCCGCGGCGACGCCCGAGGCCGACAGCGTGTCCTCCGGCCCGGCCACCAGGGCCAGCCGGTCGGTCTCGACCAGGGCATTGCGGCCGATCAGCGCCGCGCCGCGCAGCGCCTGGTCGCCGCTGATCGCCTCGGCCATGCCGTCGAGCGAGGTGCGGAGGTCGCCCACGCCCTGCGCGGTCGACATCTGCGCCATCTGGCTGACGAACTCCGCGTTCGACAAGGGCTTGAGGGGGTCCTGGTTCTTCAACTGCTCGGTCATCAGCCGCAGGAAGTCGGCCTGTGTCAGGTCGGGCTTGCCCATCCGGCTGCCGGCGGTCGCGGTGGTGCCGAAGCCGAGGGTGTTCGCGATCGCGGGATCGAAGGCCATGGTCGTCTCCGTCGGCGCCGTCAGCGGCCGATCGTCAGGGTGGCGAGCGCCAGCTCGCGGGCGGAATTGAGGACCTCGACGTTGGCCTGGTAGCCGCGCGAGGCCGAGATCAGGTTGACCATCTGCGCCACCGGATCGATGTCCGGGGCGTACACGTAGCCCTGGGCGTCGGCCATCGGGTGGCCGGGCTCGTAGCGCTGGATCGCCGGTTTGTCCTGCGGGTCGACACGGGTGACCGCCACCGCCGACAGGCCGGTCGCATCGCGCAAGGGCACGCTCTCGAACGTCGGCTCCAGCGGCTTGTAGGCGCTGTCGGCCGTGGACCCCACCGAGTCGGCGTTGGCGAGGTTCGAAGCGATGGTGTTGATGCGGACGGACTGCGCGGACAGGGCGCTGCCGGCGACGTCGAAGATGGGAAGGCTGCTCATGGCGGCGGGTCTCACTGCCCGGTGATCGCGGTCATCAGGCCGCGCACGCGGGACTCGAAGAAGGTGAGGGAGGCGCGGTACTCGAGCACCGCGCGACCGAAGGCAGCGTGCTCGGCCTCGGCGTTGACGGTGTTCCCGTCGAGGCTCGGCTGCAGGGCGGGCCGCGTGGTCACGTAGCGCCGGTAGTCCGGTGCCTCGCCGGCGGCCATCGAGACTCCGGAACGGGCGGCGCCCGCGCCACGTCCTGCCCGCTCCCGCGCCGCCTCGGCCCCGGAGAGCGCGCTCTGGAAGTCGAAGTCCTGGGCCTGGTAGCCCGGGGTGTCGGCGTTCGCCACGTTCGACGACAGCACCTTCAGGCGCTGCTCGCGCAAGGGCAGCGCGAGGGCGGAAAGACCGAGCGGGTTGTCGAAGGGACCGGCCATGTCGGGCTCCGGGCGGGATCTGCCCGGAAGCGGTGCAAGCGGCGTGCCAGACCCCGGCCGCGGGGGGGCGACGCGCGCCTCAGGCCGCGGCGGCGGCCTTCTGCACGGCGTCGATCCGCGCCATCACCTTCTCCGCCAGTTCGTTGGCGGAGTACTTCGCGACGAAGGCGTTGGCGCCCACGCTGTCCACCATGGCGTTGTTGAAGACGCCCGACAGCGAGGTGTGCAGCAGGACGAACAGCCCGGCCAGCGCCGGGTCGCGGCGGATTTCCGTCGTCAGCGTGTAGCCGTCCATGGACGGCATCTCGATGTCGGAGATCACCATCGCGTAATGGCGCGTCACGTCGATGCCCTCGGCCGCGAGCTGCTTGAGGTGCTCGATGGCCTGGCGGCCGTCGGAGAGCAGGGTCGACGCCACGCCGAGCTGGTCGAGCACGCCGCGGATCTGGTTGCGGGCCACGCGCGAGTCGTCGGCGACGAGGATGCGGATCGGGTCCTCGCCGGGCCCGAGGCGCAGGCGGGCGTTGATCGGCTGGACCATCTTGGCCCCGGTGGCGTCGGCCAGCACCGACTCGACGTCGACCACCTGGATCAGTTCTCCGGCGTAGCGGGTCACGGCGGTCAGGTAGCTGTCGGCCACGCCCAGCTCTGGCGGCGGCCGGATGTCCTCGACGGCGATGTTGACGATGCGGTCCACCTCGGCGACCAGAAAGCCCTGCACCGACCGGTTGAACTCGGTGACCACGAGGTAGGGCGGGTCGAGGTGGCGTTCCGGGTAGCGCACCGCGGTGCCGAGGTCGAGGATCGGCACGGACCGGCCGCGGATGTCGGCGGCGCCGACGAAGCCGGGCGGGAGGCGCGGCACCGGGAACAGCGACGGCCGGCGCAGCACTTCCTGCACCTTGAACACGTTGACGCCGAACAGCTGGCGCCCACCAAGCCGGAACAGCAGCAAGGCGAGCCGGTTATGGCCGGCAAGGCGGGTTCGCTGGTCGATGCGGTTCAGCAGGTCGCGGGACATGCGGCTCGGCAGCCTCGGTTCCGTGGATGACGTCCCTGTGGTTGTCGGCCCGCGGGCGGGCGTCTTGAGCCCCGGTTCGTGCAGGGCGCGTGCCATCGGGCGCCCGGCGCCGGCACGGCGCTTGCACAGCCTGCCACGAGTCCCGCGACCGCCGGAGTGATCCATGTCCCGTCCCGAAGCCCCGACGCCCTTGCCGAGCCCGGCCCCGATGCCGCCGCGCCGGCCGCCGCCGCTGTGGCCGCCCCGGGCGCCGCGGGCCCGACGGCCGCTGCATCTCGGCCTGCTGGTGGCGCTGCCGCTGGCCGTCCCGGCCCTCGGGGCGGACGGCGTGTTCCAGACCGTCGAGTCGATCCGGGCAGCGGCCGAGGCCAGCCTCGCCGGCCCCGACACCCGCGTCGAAGCCCAGCTCGACCCGGCGCTGCGCATGCCCCCCTGCCCGCGGGACCTTCAGGCAGCGGCGATCTCGGCCGTTAACGTCGAAGTGCAGTGCCCGGGCGGCTGGCGGCTGTTCGTGCCGGTCCGGGTCAGCCGCCAGCAGGCCATGGTGGTGCTGGTCGAGGCGGTGGCGCCGGGCCAGCCGGTGCCGTCCTCGGCGCTGCGCGTCGAATCGCGCGACGCCGCACGGCTGGCCGGGGTCCCGATCACCGATCCGGCCCGGGTCGTGGGCCAGATCCTGCGCCGCGGCGGACGGCCCGGGCAGGTGCTGGTGCAGGCCGACCTGGTCGCGGCGCCGGTGCTCAAGCGCGGCGAGCCGGTCAGCCTCGTGGCCGGGGGCCCCGGCTTCGAGGTGAGGGTCGCCGGCCGGGCCCTCGCCGATGCCGGCCCCGGCGAGGTGGTCCGGGTCGAGAACCTGAGCTCCCGCCGGGTGCTGGCGGGGGTGGTGGCGGGCCCCGGGCTGGTCCGGGTCGGGCGCTGAGCCCGCCGAACCTTGAACGCCGCCACGAAACACGATTCCCGAAAAAAAACCGCCCGGCCGGGCTAAAGTCCCGGCGACCACGGCCGCTACAGGTCGTGAGGAACCCCCAGTTCCGGAGGACAGACCCATGACCAGCAAGATCGACGGAGCTTCCGCGCCCCGCCCGGCCCCCGCGCCGGCGGCCGCGTCGACGCCACCGGCCGTCGAGCGGTCGGGCACCCCGCGCACCCAGGCCATCGCCGAGGTGCAGGCGCCGTCGTCGGACAATGTCCGGCTGACGGGCGAGGCCGAGGCGCTGCGGGTCGTCCAGAAGCAGACCAAGGCCGGGCCGGCCCCGATGGACATGGCGAAGATCGAAGCGCTGCGCGCCGCGTTGGCGGCGGGCACGTACCGCATCGACCCCATGGAGATCGCCAAGCGGCTCGACGCGCTGGAGCGCGAGCTGAGCGTCTGACCCTGCGACGGACCCGAACGCCATGACCGCCCCCCTGCTCGATGCCCTCGAAGCCGCCCTGAAAGCCGAGCGCGACGCGCTCGGCGGCCAGGACGTCGAGGCCCTGCTGCGCTCCACCGAGGCCAAGCTCGCCGCGCTTCGCGCGGTCGAGGCCCTGCCGGCCGCGCATCAGGACCCGGCGAGGATCGGCGCCCTGGCGGCCTACAACCGCGAGAACGGCCTGCTTCTGGCGCGCCGTCGACGCGCCGTGGCGTTCGCGCTGCGTCAGCTCGGGCGCACCGAGCCGGTCGGCTACGACCCGCGCGGCCAGCGTTCCAGCGCCTCCTGGCAGCGTCCGATCGCCGTCGCGTGACGGCGCTGCGGTAGCCTTGGGTCCGTCGCCGCGACGGACCCCGTGATGCCCGAGGCCCCCATCGGCCGGTTCTGGCTGCCCAGCCGGCCCGGCAACCCCGAACTCGCCGCCTTCCTCGAGATGATCGAGGAGGCGGTGTTGCTGGTCGACGGCGATGCCGCCGTGCACTACGCCAATCCGTCGGCGCTGCAGCTGGCGCACCGGCTCGACGCCGATCCCAAGGACCCCGACAACCCCCACGCGCTGATGGCGCTTTTGCCGGCCGAGGCCTGGCAGGACCCGGACGGCAACGGGTGGTCGGGCGAGGTCCGGGGAGCCGATGGCGAGCTCGCGCTGGTCGCCCGGCGCTATCCCTGGATCGTCGACGGACGGGCCGCCCACTTGCTGCTGCTGCGCGACGTCACCGAGGCGCGCCATCGGCAGGACGAGCTGCGCCGCCGCCATGGCGAGCTGCAGCAGGCGTATGCGCGGCTGGCCAGCGCACAGGAGCAGCTGCTGCAGCAGGAGAAGATGGCCTCCATCGGCCAGCTCGCCGCGGGCATCGCTCATGAGATCAACAACCCGATCGGCTACGTGCACTCCAACCTCGTCAGCCTGCGCGACTACACCAGCGGCCTGCTCGAACTGATCCACGCCTACGAACGCGCGCTCGCGCCGAAACTCGACGAGACGACGCTGGCCACGATCTCGGAAGTGCGCGCGCGGGTCGATTTCGACTTCGTTTCCACCGACCTGCCCGAACTCATCAACGAATCGCGCGAGGGCCTGGAGCGCGTGCGCCGCATCGTGCAGGACCTGAAGGACTTCTCGCACGCCGGGCGCGAGGCCGGCTGGCGCCGCGTCGACCTGCACAAGGGCCTCGAGAGCACGCTGAACATCGTCTGGAACGACCTGAAGTACAAGGCCAAGGTCGAGCGCCAACTCGGCCCCCTGCCCCTCGTGGAATGCCACCCGAGCGAGGTCAACCAGGTCTTCATGAACCTGCTGCTCAACGCCGGCCATGCCATCGGCGAGCGCGGCACCATCACCTTGGCGAGCGGCCATGACGCCGCGCGCGACGAGGTGTGGATCAGCATCCGCGACAGCGGCCCCGGCATCGACGCCGAGGCCATGCCGCGGATCTTCGATCCGTTCTTCACCACCAAGCCCGCCGGCACCGGCACCGGCCTCGGGCTGTCGATCAGCTACGGCATCGTCAAGAAGCACGGCGGCCGCATCGAGGTCGCCAACGGCGCCGAGGGCGGTGCGATCTTCACCGTCGTCCTGCCGGTGCACCAGGCGGCAACGTCGGTCAGGACCTGAGCCCGCCGCGAGCCTTCACGACCCGCGGCGCGCGTTCATGCCGATCAACCGCGAGATCACGATCGCGAGGTAGAGCACGCCGGTCACCTGCTGCAGCATCACCACCGAGCGCGCGACGTCGTGTACGGGGGTGATTTCGCCGAAGCCCACCGAGGTCAGGCAGGTGAAGCTGAAGTACAGCAGCTCCCACCAGCCGGTGGCGCCGTCCGGATTGTTGGTCGGGTTGATGAAGAAGGCGCCCGGCGCGAGGTGCTCGATCACCGCGTACACGTAGGCGAACACGAAGGCCAGCAGCACGTAGAGCGAGGCCAGCGCCCACAGCTCGTCCAGCGTCATCACGTCGTCGCGCAGCACGTAGCGCAGCAGGCAGGTCACCACGAATCCGTGGAACGCGGCCTGCGCCAGCTGGCTCGCCACGTACAGGCCGCTGCCGCCGGCCACCACCTCGGCGGCATGCAGGACGACCGCCGGCCCGAGCAACCACCAGCCGAGCTGCGCTTCCGCGCCGGTGGCACGCGCGGCGCGAAGCGCGAGCACGAGGATCACCCAGTCGAAGCCGACCAGCACCAGCCGGCCACCGGGAACCTCCTCCATCCAGGGCCAGG
>JAJTHD010000238.1 GCA_021297925.1 Lysobacteraceae bacterium | reverse complement strand
GCGGATCACTTCCTCGTAGATGCGGCCGGTGGTGACCGAGTTCTTCCGCGTCAGGTGCGTGCGGATGAAGCGCTCGTAGTGGCCGAGGTCGAGGTCGGTCTCGGCGCCGTCGTCGGTGACGTAGACCTCGCCGTGCTGGAACGGGCTCATGGTGCCCGGGTCGACGTTGATGTAGGGGTCCAGCTTCATCATCGTCACGCGCTGGCCGCGCGCTTCGAGGATGGCTGCGAGCGAAGCAGCCGCGCTGCCCTTGCCAAGAGAGTACACCACGCCGCCGGTCACGAAGATCAGGGGAGTCATGGGGAGAGGCCGCGTGAAAGCGACATTTTACAGGCTGCCCCCCCACATGGCGAACCGGGCCTTCCCGCCGCGCCGCGGCGCGCTCTCCGCGCCTTGACCCCACCGGGCCGGGACCGCATCCTGCCGGCCTTGCGCGCCGGGCCGGCACCGGCCGGCGCCACCCCAGTGGACCGCCTCCCGCATGAGCTCCCGCTACAACGCCGCCGACATCGAGGTCCTCTCCGGCCTCGACCCCGTCAAGCGCCGCCCCGGCATGTACACCGACACCACGCGCCCGAACCACCTGGCGCAGGAGGTCATCGACAACGCGGTCGACGAGGCCCTGGCCGGCCACGCGAAGACGGTGGAAGTGACGCTCTGGGCCGACGGCAGCTGCGAGGTGAACGACGATGGCCGCGGCATGCCGGTGGACATCCACCCGGAAGAGAAGATCCCCGGCGTCGAACTGATCCTCACGCGCCTGCACGCGGGCGGCAAGTTCAGCGGCAAGAACTACGCCTTCTCCGGCGGCCTGCACGGCGTCGGCGTCTCGGTGGTGAACGCGCTGTCCACCAAGGTCATCGTGCAGATCCGCCGCGAGGGCAACGAGTACCGGATGGAGTTCCGCGACGGCGACCGCTTCTCGCCGCTGGAGACCATCGGCACCGTCGCCAAGCGCAACACCGGCACGCGGGTGCGCTTCTGGGCCGACCCGAAGTACTTCGACACGCCGAAGTACAACCTGCGCCACCTGCGCCACCTGCTGCGCGCCAAGGCCGTGCTCTGCCCCGGCCTGAAGGTGACCCTGTACGACGAGGCCACGGCCGAGCGCAACGAGTGGTACTACGAGGACGGCCTGCGCGATTACCTGAAGGGCGAGCTGGCCGTCCGCGGCGGCGAGGCGGACTGGCTGCCGGCCGACCTGTTCGTGGGCAAGCTGTCCAAGGAAGGCGAGATCGCCGAATGGGCGCTGTGCTGGACGCCCGAAGGCGAGTGCCCGCAGGAAAGCTACGTCAACCTGATCCCCACCGCGCAGCACGGCACGCACGTCAACGGCCTGCGCTCGGGCATCACCGATTCGCTGCGCGAGTTCTGCGACTTCCGCAACCTGCTGCCGCGCGGCGTCAAGCTGGCCCCCGAAGACGTCTGGGACCGCGCCAGCTTCATCCTCAGCCTGAAGATGGGCGACCCGCAGTTCAGCGGCCAGACCAAGGAGCGCCTGAGCTCGCGGCAGGCCGCGGCCTTCGTCGAGGGTGCGGCGCACGACGCCTTCTCGCTGTGGCTGAACCAGCACGTCGAGCAGGGCGAGGCGATCGCGCAGATGGCCATCGCCCGCGCGCAAGCCCGCCTGAAGACCGAGAAGCAGGTCGTCCGCAAGAAGATCACGCAAGGCCCAGCCCTGCCCGGCAAGCTGGCCGACTGCATCCTGCAGGACCTCGGCCGCACGGAACTCTTCCTCGTCGAGGGTGATTCGGCCGGCGGCAGCGCCAAGCAGGCCCGCGACAAGGACTTCCAGGCGATCCTGCCCCTGCGCGGCAAGATCCTGAACACGTGGGAAGTCGAATCGGGCTCGGTGTTGGGCTCGCAGGAAGTGCACGACCTCGCCGTCGCCATCGGCTGCGATCCGGGCGTCGACAACCTCGAGGGCCTGCGCTACGGCAAGGTCGTGATCCTCGCCGACGCCGACTCGGACGGCCTGCACATCGCCACCCTGCTCTCGGCGCTGTTCCTGAAGCACTTCCCCGCCCTCGTGCGCGCCGGCCACGTGTTCGTGGCGATGCCGCCGCTGTTCCGTGTCGACGTGGGCAAGCAGGTGTTCTACGCGCTGGACGAGGAGGAGAAGCGCCTGCTGCTGGAGAAGATCGAGCGCGAGAAGATCCGCGGGCAGGTCACGGTGACGCGCTTCAAGGGCTTGGGCGAGATGAACCCCTCGCAGCTGCGCGAATCCACCATCCACCCGGATACGCGCCGGCTGGTGCAACTGACGGTGGAGGATGGCGCCACGACCGCGGCGCTGATGGACATGCTGCTCAGCAAGAAGCGCGCGGGCGATCGCAAGAGCTGGCTGGAAACCAAGGGCGACCTCGCCTCGCTGGACGTCTGAACACAGGCCCGGCCGGCCCGGCTATGCTCGGGCCGGGTCTCCACGCCGGCCGCCGATGCCCCTGATCGCCTTCATGCTCTGCCTGCTGATGGGCGCCTTCGCCTTCGCGACGGTGCTCCATGTGGTGGCAGGTCTCGGCGACGTGCGCGATCGTCGTTCCCTGCTGATGGCGGGGGTGTGTGCCTTGTCGATCGCCTTCAACCTGATGGTCCTGCTCGCCACCAGCACCGCGGACCCCGAAGCGCTGGCGCACTGGAACAAACTCGCGCTGGTGTTCTCGGGCTTCACCTACCCCCTGCTGCTCGCGTTCTTCGACGAGGGCGTTGCACGCCTCGGCCGCGCCGCCTGGGCGGCGATCGCGGCATCGACGGTGCTGTTGTTTGTCGCCCACGTCCTCCTTCCTTACGGCCTGCAATTCGAGAGCATCGAGAGGACGCGTGCCCTGGTGCTGCCCTGGGGCGAGACGATCCATGTCCTGCAAGGCCGGCTGAACCCCTGGTTCGCCCTGGCCTCGCTGTATGCGTTTCTGCTCGCGCTGGGGTGCATTGCCCTGCAGTGGCTGCGCTACCGCCGGAAACGCGAGACTGCCGAGGCGGTGATGCTGGCCGGGGCCGTGCTGTTCGCCGCCTCCGGCGCGGTGGGCGTGGCATCGCGCTTTGGCCTGCTCGACTTCAACTTCGCGGGCATCCTCGGGCTCGCCGTGACCGCCCTTTTCGTGAGCCTGGTGCACGTGCACGACCACCGCATGGGTCGCGAGCGCGAGGCCCGCGAGCGCCTGCGCCAGGCCGAGCGGCTCGAGTGGCTGGCCCTGCACGACCCCGCCACCGGCCTTCCGAACCGCGGGGGCCTCGATGCCCGGGTCGCGAGCCGCGCCCCCGACGGTCCCGCCGTGCTGGCCCTGCTGGGCATCGACCATCTCGGACGCATGAACGAGGCCTTCGGCCATCGTGTCGGCGACGCACTGGTGCGCGAATTGGCCCATCGCACGCGGCGTGGTGCCGGTCAGGCCGACTTCGTCGCCCGCCTCACCGGCGACAAGTTCGCCATGGTCATCGAAGGCGAAAAACCCGAGATCCGTCTCGACGCGATCCTCGCGGCGGCCAAGATCCCGGTGGAACTCGATGACGGGCTGGTGATCGAAACCAGCATGAGCGGTGGGTTCACCCGGCTGCCAAGCACCGCCTGCGCCCTGCCCGCGGCCTTGCAGGAGGCGGAATCGGCGCTGGTGGCCGCGAAGGAAACCGGGCGTGGCCGCTGGATGGCGTTCGACCGCAGCACCTTCGACCGCGACCTGCGCTGGTCGCAGTTGGCGTCGCAGATGCGCGAAGGCCTGCGTCGCGGCGAATTCCGGATGGTCTACCAGCCCCGCCTGCATCTCGCCGACGAGAGCACCGCGGGCTTCGAGGCGTTGATGCGCTGGGCGCCCGTCGAAGGCCCGGTGTCGCCGGCCGAGTTCATCCGCATCGCCGAAGAGAGCGGTTTCATCCTCGACCTCGGCCGCTGGGGCATCGAGACGGCCTTCGCGCAACGCGCCGCCTGGTGCACGGCGGGGCTCGCCCCCGGGCGCCTGTCGATCAACCTCTCGCCACGGCAGCTCTTCGACCCGGGCCTTGCCGACTTCATCGCCGATCGCCTCGCCCCCCACGGCCACGGCCCCGACGACATCGAGTTCGAGATCACCGAGTCGGTCGCCATGGAACGGATCGACGCGGTGCTGCCCCTGCTCCAGGCCCTGGCGGGCCGGGGCTTCCACCTGGCGATGGACGACTTCGGCACCGGCTATTCCTCGCTGAGCCGCCTCCAGGAATTGCCCTTCGACGTGATCAAGGTCGACCTGACCTTCGTGCGTCGCCTTGGCACGCGCGAGGGCGACGAACTCATGAGCACCCTGCTGGGCCTGATCCGCACGCTGGGCCGGCACTCGGTGGCCGAAGGCATCGAAACCGCGACCCAGCGCGACTGGCTGCGCGGTGCCGGGTGCATGGAGGTGCAGGGTTACCTGTTCTCGAAACCGCTCGAAGCCGGGGATGCCGGGCGCTGGCTGGTCGATCGGGCCACCTGAGCGGCAGGCCCGGGGCGCGGGCTCAGGCCGAGGATTCGGCCCGGGAGATGACCCACATCAGGACCGCCACCATGCCGGCGACGACGAGACGGGCGAAGGACAGTCCGGGGGTCATGGCGGGGCTCCGTGAACCGGGGAATCGGCCCCCGGTTAACGATAGATTTACACGACTCGGATGACCGCAGGTTGACGATCACGTCGCTCTTCCGAGGCGATTCACCACGCATTCAATGACCGGCCGCGTCGCGGCCCAGGAGCCTGCCGAGCAGGTCGACGAGGAGCGTCTGGAGCGGGGCCGCCCTCGCCGCCTCGAACGCCCCCCCGGGCTCCGCCATGTAGGCCCGCTGGGCCGTTTCCAGCTGCAGGGCCTCGACCCCATCCGCGGGCCGGCCGTAGTGGCGGGTGATGTGCCCACCCTTGAAGCGACCGTTCGCGACCCACGAGAAGCGCGACTGGGCGGTCAGGGTCCCGACCACCGTCGCCTCCGTGCCCGGTCGGCAGCTCCGTCCTTCGGCCGTGCCGAGGTTCAGTTCGGGGAGTTCGCCGTCGAACAGCCACGGCAGGCGCGAAGCGATGGAGTGGCCGTCCCAGAGCAGTGCCCGGCCATGGCGAGCGCGCAGGTCCGCGAGTTCACCGCCCAGGGCATCGTGGTAAGGCCGCCACCAGCGCTCCACCCGACCGGCGATCTCGTCCTGTCCGGGCGCCTCGCCGCCGAGGTACACCGGACCGCCGTCGAAACGCGTGGTCGGGCACAGGCCGGTCGTGTTCTGGCCGGGATACAGCGAGACGTCGTCCGGCGGGCGGTTGAGATCGACCACGTAGCGCGAGCAGGCGGGGAGGAGGAGCGACGCACCCAGGGCCTCGGCGACAGGGCCGTACAGGCGGGACATCCACCAGTCCGTGTCCGGCGCCCGGCGGGCCTCCGGCGTCATCCGCGCGGCGAGCGCGGACGGGATGTGCGAACCGTCGTGCGGCACGCTGATCAAGAGGGGCGAGCGGCCGCGCCGCAGCGTGAACGGGGCCATCAGCCGAAGCGCGCCGGGCGGTACGGGGCGGGGTCGATCGGTGGCGCGACCCCGGTGAGCAGGTCGGTAAGGATCCGCCCCGTGGCCGCGGACATCGAGACGCCCATCATTCCGTGGCCGGCGGCGACCCAGAGGCCCGGGGCCCCCGGCACCGCCCCGAGCAGGGGCAGGTCGTCCCAGGTCATCGGCCGCCAGCCGAACCACTCCTCGCGCTTTGCGGGGCCCACCGGCTCGCGCAGCGCTTCCGCCGCGCCGCGCTCCAGCGCGTCGAGGCGACGCCGGGTCAGCCGGTCGTCATAGCCGGCGAATTCCATGGTGCTGCCGAGGCGGAAGCCATCCGCCCACGCGGTCACGCAGACAGAGCGGTCCTTCAGCACGAGCGGCCGGCGCGGCGCCAAGGCGGGCCGGTCGTAGGTGATCGAGTAGCCCTTGCCGGGCTGGATCGGCCACCGCCGGCCGAGCCGCGCGGCCATCCGCGCCGCCCAGGGCCCGGTGGCCAGCAGCACGCGACGGGCCTCGTGGGCACGGCCGTCGGCGAGGCGGGCCCGCCAGCCCCGCGCGGTCGGCGCGAGTTCCACCACCTCGGCGCCCTCCTCGATCACCGCGCCGTCGGACCGGGCGATGCGGCCGAGCTCCGCGGCGTAGCGCTCGGGCCGGAGGTGGCCGTCTCCCGGGAAATGCAGCCCTCCCGCCACGCCCGGCTTGAGGGCCGGCTCGGCGGCGAGCAGGGCATCGGCGTCCAGCCGTTCGACCGCGATGCCGTGCCCGGCCAGCAGCGCGTGGTCGCGCACGCTCCGCTCGAGGCGGGAGGCGTCACGGTAGACATAGGTCAGGCCGTCGCGGGCGTGGCCGCAGTCCAATCCGCGACGACGGACGAGGTCGTCGAGCAGGGCCTGCGACGTCGTCAGCAGCGCGGCCTTCGGCGCGATCGCGGCCTGGAAGGTCGCCGCGTCGCAGCGGCGCGCGAAGCGCAGCAGCCACGCCCACAGCGCCGGGTCGACGCGCGGCTTCACGTAGAACGGCGCCCCGGGCGAGAGCATCCAGCGCAGGGCGGTGGCGACCATCCCGGGGGCGGCGAGCGGCAAGGCGTGCGACGGCGTCAGGGTGCCGCAGTTGCCGTGGCTGGTCGCCGCGCCGAGGCGATCGCGTTCGAGCAACCGGACCGGCACGCCCCGCTCCTGCAAGGCCTGGGCACAGGCCAGACCGATGACGCCGCCGCCGAGCACCAGCACCTCGTCAGCCACCGCCATCGCACCGCTCTCCTCGCCCGGACCGGAGGCGAAGTGTAGCCGGGGCGACGAGGCCCGGGCTCAGCCCGCGGTAACGCGGCGCATCGGCGGCCACTGCAGGTAGGTGCCCGCCCGCCAGAGCCACTCGAGCGGCCCCATGGTGAAACGCGCCAACCACCAGCGGCTGAAGGCGACCTGGGCGGCGAAGACCACGATGACGAACGCCACCTGCGCCGCGCGCCCGACCTCGCCGGCAAGTCCAAAGCCGTAGCCGTAGAACACGAGGCTGGCGACCAGCGACTGCATCAGGTAGTTCGTCAGGGCCATGCGACCCGCGGGCGCGAGCGGCGCGAGCAGGCGTTGCCCCGTCCCGGTCTGCGCGGCGAGGACGAACAGCGCGAGATAGGCGAGGCTCAGTGGCAGGCTGGCGAGGGTCATCAGGCCCGTGGCCGCGGTCCCTTCAGCGAACTCCGTCGCGAGGTCGAAGCGGCTGCCGAAGGCGAGGCTGCCCGCGACACCCGCGGCCCCGAGCAGCAGACCGACCGCCGCCAGCATCACGAAGAAGCGGTGATGCCGCTCGGGCGCCTGCAGGCGTCCCGACGCCACGAACCAGCGCCCGATGAGGAACACCCCGAGCATCATTGGCAGTTGGAAGAAGACGACGCTGCCGAGGAGTTGGATGTAGTCCTCGACCCGCTGGACGGTGACCTCGGCGAAGCCGCCCGTCGAATACACCTTGGCGGCAGCGTCGATGGCAACCCCCATGGCCGCGTATTCGTCGCGCACAGGGGCGAGGGCCTCGGGGGGCATGACCATCAGCAGCAGGCCGAACGCCACGGCCAGGACGGAGAGGCCGACGTACAACATGGCGCCGAGCACCCACGCGCCGTTTCCGGAGAGACGACCCAACGCCAGCAGTCCGAGGGCCGCCATCGCATACGCGAGGAGGATGTCGCCCGGCCAAAGCAGCACGATGTGCAGTGCGCCGAAGGTCGCGAGGAGCAGCAACCGCCGGAGGTAGACCGCCACGAACGGCCGGCCGGCCGCGACCGCCCGGTCCCGCATCAGGGCAAACCCCATGCCGAACAGCAGCGCGAACAGCACCCAGAACTTGCCCTGGACGAGGACGTGCACGAGCACCGCCGCGACAGTATCGATGCCGGTACCACCGTCGATGCCCGCGCTGTAGGCCATCAGCGGACGGTTGAAGAAATCGATGTTCATCAGGAACACCCCGAGGAGCGCGAAGCCCCGCAGCATGTCCATCAGCGGTAGACGCGAGGCCTCCGCGGTCGGGCGGGTCGCGCCCTCGTCCTGTGCGACACCCATGGTCGGGCTTCCCCTTGAACGAAAACGCCCCGAGCCTGAAGGCCCGGGGCGCGGATCGCGTGTGCCGGAGGTCAGGGGCGTCCGTGCTGGACGCCGCCCTCGCCGTGCACGTGGCCGTGGTCCTTCTCCTCGGCCGTGGCCTCGCGGACGTCGAGCACCTCGACGTCGAACACAAGGGTCTTGCCCGCCATCGGGTGGTTCAGGTCGACGTCGACGACCGAGAGGCCGACCTTCTGGACGGTCACCGGCCGCGGGCCCATCTGGGTGGGGACGACGACGGTCGCACCCACGACCAGCCGGTGGTCCTTGAGGTGCTTCCGCGGGATGCGCTGGACGAGGCCCTCGCGGCGTTCGCCGTAGGCCTTCTCCGGGGCCACGGTGGCCTCGAAGCGATCGCCCGCGGCGCGGCCCAACAGGGCCTCCTCGAGGCCGGGGATGATGGTCTGGTGGCCGATCAGCACGGCCAGCGGCTCGCGGTCGCGCGAGGTCTCGATAGCCTCGCCGCCCGCCTCCGACACGCTGTAGTGCAGGCGGACGACGTGGTCTTTCTCGATGTTCATGGGGATTCCGGGATCGCGGGGGGTGCGCTGGCCGGCAGCGCGGAGGATGGGGCAGACTCCGCCGCCATGACCGGCCGCGACGCCTTGCCCCGCCATTATCCCGTCCCGGCCCGCCGGGCGCCACGCCGCGACGGTGCCGTCGCGGCCGCGATCACGCTCGCGGTCCTGCTGGGCGGCTGCGCCTCGGTGCCCCGCGTGGAGGTGGCGCCGGCCTCGGAGCCTCTGCCGCTCCGCAACAACGAGACCGGCTCGCCGAAGCCGCTGGACCTCCGGGCGGACGACGTGCTCATGCACGCCGCGGGGTTGATCGGCACGCGCTACCGCTACGGCGGCCAGTCGCCTCAGACCGGCTTCGACTGCTCGGGGTTCACGTCCTGGGTGTTCCGGGAGGCGGTGGGCATCCAACTGCCCCGGACGGCCCGCGAACAGTTCGCCGGCCCCGGATCGCCGGTGCCGCGGAACGCGCTGAGGGCGGGGGATCTGGTGTTCTTCCGGCAATCCCGGCGAGGCATCGACCACGTCGGGATCTACGTCGGCGAAGGCCGCTTCGTGCACGCGCCCAGCCGCGGCGGACGGGTGCGGATCGACACGTTGTCCCTGCCCCACTGGCAGCGGACCTACGAGGGCGCCCGACGACTCCTGGGCGCCCCCTGAGCCGGCGTCACGCCGGAAGTCGCCAGCGACGTGCAAGCGAGCACGATCCAGAAGGCCCGGCGCAGATCCATCCCCGGCGCTTACTTGACCGAAGTCATGGCACCCGGCGCCGATCGGCGCAGGCTGTGGGCATCCCCAAGGGACCCGCCGCCATGCCCCAGCCTCGCCACCTCGTCGTCGCCAGCGATTTCGGCCCTGCCTCGGACCGGGCGCTGGAACGGGCCGCCTCCCTCGCCCACCAGCACGGCGCACGACTCACCCTGCTGCATGTGGTGGAACCCCTGCCCGTCGTCTCGGCCTGGGGCGATCCGGGGGCGGCGGCGTGGATCGGCATGGAATCGCTGCTGGAGGCCGGCGACGCCGCGCTGAAGCGCCAGTTGGGCCGTCACGCTGGAACGCCCGCCGGCGACGCCCAGCCGGTCTGCCGGATCGGCTTGCCGCGCCGCGACCTCGGGGCGATCGCGCGGGAGCTCGGTGGCGACCTGCTCGTCGTCGGTGCCCGGAATGAACGGCGCCTTGGCGACCGCCTGCTGGGGTCGACCGCGCAGGCCGCGCTGCACCATGCGGGACTGCCGGTCCTGGTGGCGCGGCGACCGGCAGGCGCGCCCTGGTCGCGGATGCTGGCCGCCAGCGACGGATCCCCTGCCGCGAGCGCGGCGATCGACTGGGCCGAGGCGCTGGCCCCCTGGGCCGAAGGGCGGCTGCTGCGGGTGCATCCCCCGCTTCCGGAAGCCACTCTCGCGCTCATGCAGCCCGATCCCGCCCGGCTGGAGGACTACCTGCGCCGGGAGGAGCAGGAGGCCGCCGCCCGCGCCGCCGACGAGGCGAAGGCGCACCCGCAGTGGCAAGCGGCGTTCCGTCGCGGTGCAATCATCGACACCGTGCTTGGCGAGATCGCCGAGCGCGCGGTCGACCTCGTCGCGCTAGGCACCCGCGGCCACGGCCCGTGGCTCGGCGGCCTGCTCGGCAGCCTCTCGCAGGCGGTGCTGGCCCACGCCGACACGGACGTGCTGCTGGTGCCCCCCGCCCGGCCGAGCCGCGGCACTGAAGGCGGCGTTGCCGGACCGGCTGGCGCCTGAACCCGACGACGACGGCGCTGGCGCCAGGGGCCCGCATGGCGTAGGGTGCGCGGCTTCCGGTGCCGGGTGATCCAAGGTCCCCACGCCGGCCGCGCGCCTCGGCTTGAAGCCGTCGCCCCGGCCCTTCCGCCCGCCCAAGGGCACCGTCAGCGGTTCGTCCGCACCCTCTCGCAGCGCGGTTCCAGGGAACGCTCCGGGTTTTTCGCTTTTGGAGTGTTCTCTCATGACGTTTGAATCCCTCGGGCTCACGCCCGCGCTCTGCCGTGCGCTCGACGGCCTCGGCTTCACCACCCCCACGCCGATCCAGGCCGAGGCCATCCCGGCCGCGCTTGAAGGCCGCGACCTGCTGGCTGGCGCGCAGACCGGCACCGGCAAGACCGCCGCGTTCGGCCTGCCCCTGCTGCAGAAGCTCGCCGCCGGTGAGCGCTCGCGGAACCCGCGCGCCCTGATCCTCGCCCCCACCCGCGAACTCGCCCAGCAGGTGCACGACAACCTGCGTGACTACGCCAAGCACCTGTCGCTGAAGATGGCCGTCGTCTACGGCGGCGTCTCGCTGGTGAACCAGGCCAACACCTTGCGCCGCGGCGTCGACATCATCGTGGCCTGCCCGGGCCGCCTGATCGACCACATGCAGCAGCGCAACGTCGACCTGCGCGAAGTGCAGGTGCTGGTGCTCGACGAAGCCGACCGCATGCTCGACATCGGCTTCCTGCCGGCCATCCGCCGCATCATCGCGATGGTGCCGAAGCAGCGCCAGACGATGCTGTTCTCGGCCACCTTCGACAAGGCCATCCGCGAGATCGCCAAGGAAGCCCTGCGCGATCCGCAGGAAATCCAGGTGAATCCGCCGAACGCCGTCGCCACGATGGTCACCCACCGCGTGCATCCGGTGCGCGACACCCAGAAGCGCGAAGTGCTGCTGCAGCTGCTCTCCACGCACTTCCAGGACCAGACCCTGGTCTTCGCCAAGACCAAGCACGGCTCGGACCGCCTCGCCAAGCAGATCACCGCCGCCGGCATCCGCGCCGAAGCCATCCACGGCAACAAGTCGCAGAACGCCCGCCTGCGTGCGCTGGCCGACTTCAAGAGCGGCGCCGTGCGCGTGCTCGTGGCGACCGACATCGCCGCCCGCGGCCTCGACATCCCGGCCCTGCCGCGCGTCATCAACTTCGAACTGCCGATGGTCCCCGAGGACTACGTGCACCGCATCGGCCGCACCGGCCGTGCCGGCTGCACCGGCGAGGCGGTGTCGCTGGTCTCGAAGGACGAGGCCAAGCTGCTCCGCCAGGTGCAGCGCATCCTCAAGGACCCGCTGGAAGTGCGCGGCCTCGACGGCTTCCCGCCGGACTGGAGCTTCCGCGACGGCAACGACATCAACGACGACAGCACCGCCGGCCAGCAGCGCGCGCGTCGCCCGGACGGTCCGCGTCCGCCGCGCCGTGATGGTCAGCGCCCGGGTGGCAATGCCGCCGCCCCGCGCCGCGACGGCCATGCCCACGGCCCGCGCCGTGACGGTGGCCGCCCGCAGGGCCACGCCGGCGGCCCGCGCCGCGACGGTGGCAACGCTGGCGGTGGCCAGCGCCAGGGCGGCCAGCGCCGCGACGGCACGCGTCCGGCCTGATCGGCCACGCCATCGCTGGACCAGGAACGGGCCTTCGGGCCCGTTTCCTTTTTGGCGTGGGCTGACGCAGGCTGGGCGCTCCTCGGGAGGGAGACGTCCATGCTTCGCTTGATCCTCGCGTTCCTCGCCGGCGCCGTCGCCCTGTCGCTGACGGTGGCCGGCCTCCAGGCGGTCGGACACGCCGTTTGGCCGCTACCCACGGGCATCGACCCGAAGGACGCGGCGCAGATGGCGGGCTTCGTCGAAGCGATGCCGCTCGCGGCGAAAGCGTGGGCACTGCTGGCCTATGCCATCGCGACCACCGTGGCCGTGCTGGTCGCCACCACGATCGCCCGGCCGCGCTGGAAGGGCCTCGGCATCGCCCTCGGCCTGCTGATGGTGGGGCTCTGCGCCATCAATCTCAGCCTGCTGCCGCACCCGCTGTGGATGCTCATCGCGATGCTGGCGATTCCGCTGCCGATCGCCATGGGCGTGGCGCGCTGGCGCCGACCAGCGGGCGGCTGATCCGCGTGCGCCGCATCGTCATCGAACGCCCGGGCGGTTACGACGCCCTGCGCCTCGTCGAGTCCCCCGATCCGCTGCCGAAGGCCGGCGAGGTGCGGCTGCGCGTCGAAGCCTGTGGCGTGAACTACGCCGACGGCATCATCCGCATGGGCCTGTACGAGAGCGCCAAGCGCCTGCACGGCTATCCCATCACGCCGGGCTTCGAGGTGGCAGGCGTGGTCGATGCCATCGGGGACGGCGTCGATGGCTGGCGGATCGGCGACCGCGCGATCGGCGTGACCCTGTTCGGCGGCTACACCAGCGCGATCTGCCTGCCGGCCGACCGCGTGTTCGCGACACCGGCATCGCTGTCGAGCGCGCAGGCCGCGGCGCTGCCCACGGTGTTCCTGACCGCGTGGTTCATTGCGCATCAGCAGGTATACCCGCGTGCCGGTGATCGGTGGCTAGTGCATTCGGCAGCCGGTGGCGTGGGCGGTGCCCTCCTTCAGTTGGCGCTGCTGGCGGGCGTCGAGGCCACCGGCGTGGTGGGTGCCGCGCACAAGATCGACGCGGCGAAGGCGCTCGGCGCGACGCACGTCATCGACAAGTCGGCCGGCGACTGGGTCGCTGCGGCGAAGGCGATCGCGCCGGAGGGCTTCCACGCGGTGTTCGACGCCAACGGCGTCTCGACCCTGCAAGCCAGCTTCGACGCGCTGGCCCCGATGGGCAAGCTGGTGATCTACGGCTTCGCCTCGATGCTGCCGAAGGACGGCCGCGTGAACTGGCTGAAGCTGGCCTGGGACTGGTGGCGCACGCCCCGCTTCGATCCGCTGGCCATGACCACCAGCAACCGCAGCGTGTTGGCGGCCAACCTCAGCTTCCTGTCCGCGGAAGCGCCGCGGCTGCGCGAGGGAATGCTCTGGCTGCTGGAACGCTTCGCCGACGGCCGGCTGGTGCCGCCGCCGGTCGAGGCCTTCGCACTCGTTGACGCGGCGCAAGCACATCGCCGCATCGAGTCGGGGCAGAGTGTCGGGAAACTCGTGCTACGTCCTTGACGCGGGCGACGGGTTGCACGTGCCGCTGCCCGGGGTCGGGGCACTGTTAGCATTCGGCCCATGGATTCGAACTCGACGATGCACACACCCGCAGGGAATGCGGTGGAACTCACCATCCTGATGCCCTGCCTGAACGAGGCCGAGACCTTGGCGGCCTGCATCCGCAAGGCAAGGCGATTCCTCGCGACGTCGGGGATCGATGGGGAGGTGCTGATCGCCGACAACGGAAGCACCGACGGGTCGCAAGACATCGCCCGGGCGGAAGGTGCGCAGGTGATCGAAGTGCCGCAAAAGGGCTACGGCGCCGCATTGTCCGGGGGCATTCATGCCGCACGCGGCCGCTTCGTGATCATGGGGGATGCAGACGATTCCTATGACTTCCTGAACCTGCACCCGTTCGTCGCGGCGCTGCGCGGCGGCGCCGATCTCGTGATGGGGAACCGCTTTCGCGGCGGAATCGCTGAAGGGGCCATGCCCTTCCTCCATCGATTCCTGGGCAATCCGGTCCTCAGCCTGCTGGGGAGGTTGTTCTTCGGCGTGCCGGTGAGGGATTTCCACTGCGGCCTCCGAGGATTCTCTCGT
>JAJTHD010000089.1 GCA_021297925.1 Lysobacteraceae bacterium | reverse complement strand
GTTGATGCCGACCAGGCCAATGTCGCCGCGCCGGTAGAACAGCACGCAGGCGCTGGCCGAGAGCATCGCCATGGGCGCGTCGCCGACGGCGTTGTGGAATCGGAGCAGGGTGGCGATGTCGCTTCGGCGGTACAGGTCGCGCCAGCGGTTGTCGCCGCTCTCGTTGTTGTCCGAGTAGAGCAGGGGCGTGCCGCTGCCCCGCGTGATCAGCCACGCCCAGGCCAGCGCCTCGTCCGTCGCGTCCATGATCTGGCCGCGGAAGATGCCGTTCAGCGGGATGTCGTGATTCACCGCGAACGTCCAGGCGCGTCCGCCGGGCAGTGCCTGCCCATCGGCCTCGGCCGTCAAAAGGATCGACAGGTCGCCGCCGAAGCCGAAGGCCTGGCGCATGTGGTGGAACAGTGGGAAGTCGTAGGCGCCCAGCGTCGTCTGGGCCATCCACGGCGCGAGGAATAGGTCATGTTCGCCGTTGCCGCGCCCACCGCCGGTGATCAGTTCGCCGACCACCGGTCTCGAACCGACGATCCCGCCGGCGAACAGGGTGTTCACGTGCGACAGTGGCATGTGCTTGGCCGCGTCAAGGCGGAAACCGTCGACCCCGAGCGCCACGAGGGCCTCGAGGTAGCGGCGCTGCTGGGCGATGACGTGGGCGCCGCTGTTGAGGTCGGGCAGGCCGGCATCGCCGCCGCCGCTGCACAGGCGCCCCGTCTGCACGTCGACCACGCTGTTGTAGTTGGTGATGCAGAACGCAGGGTTGAAGTCCGCGCCCGTGAACAGGTCCACCCCGAGGTCGCCCCAGAGGCGCTGCCGGTCCCAGTAGCCGGGATTCGACGCGTAGACGCCGCGCACGCGGGTGCCCGGGTAGCCGAGGTCGGGGCGCTGCGCCGCCTCGTTGGCCATGTGGTTCAGGACCAGGTCGGCGTGGAGGGTGAGCCCGCGGGCCTCGAGGGCCGCGCTCATCCGGATGAAGTCCTCCGTGTTGCCGAGCGGGTGGTCGATCACCCGGTAGTCCTGCGGCTGGTAGCGCGCCCACCACGCGCTGCCTTCGCTCTTCAACGGCGGTGCGACCAGCACGCCGCCGTAGCCGAGCGTCTTGATCTCGGCGGCCCGTGCGGCGACGTCCGCGTAGCGCCAGTTGAAGGCGTGCAGCAGCACCTCCGCGCGCGCCGGCAGGGCCGTTGCGAGTCCGAGCAGGGTGGCCAGCATGACGCGGTGGGCGGGGGCGGGGCGGCGCATGCGGACCTCGAAGGACGGCGTCGCCGCATCCTTGGACGCCGACGGCGGGCGGGCAAGGGCGTGCATACGTATTCACGCGGCCCGTCTGGCACACTCACCGACCCCGCGCCGTCCTCCTCGCCCCGCCCCGGAGCGCCCCGTGCTGCTGATGATCGACAACTACGACAGCTTCACCTTCAACCTCGTGCAGTACCTGCAGGAGTTGGGGGAAGACGTCCGCGTCGTCCGCAACGACGAGCTCACCGTGGCGCAGATCGATGCCCTTGGACCGGACCGCATCGTGATCTCGCCGGGACCGTGCACGCCGAACGAGGCCGGAGTGTCCGTCGAGGTCATGAGGACGCTGGGGCCCCGCATCCCGGTGTTCGGCGTCTGCCTCGGCCACCAGTCCCTCGGGCAGGCCTTCGGTGGCGACGTGGTGCGCGCGAAGACCATCATGCATGGCAAGACCTCTCCGATCCACCATGCGGGGCTGGGCGTGTTCGCCGGCATCCCCGACCCCTTCGAGGCCACGCGCTACCACTCGCTCGTGGTGAAGCAGGAGACCCTGCCGGCGGCGCTCGAGGTCACGGCCTGGACGGAGGATGCCGCCGGCGGGATCGACGAGATCATGGGCTTGCGCCACCGCGAGTTTCCCGTGGAGGGCGTGCAGTTCCACCCGGAATCCATCCTCACCCAGCACGGGCATGCCCTGCTGAAGAACTTCATCGAGCGCCGCTGATGCGCCGGGTGTTCGCCGTTGGGATGGTCCTCGCCGCCGGCCTCGCCGCGGCCGTGGACGCGCCCGCCCCGGCGCTGCGTTTCGACGGCCGCAGCACCGGGGCTTTCGAGGCCAGCCTCGCGGCGATGGAGGCCGGCATGGGCGATGCCGCGCGGCTCACCTTCCACATGCGGCTCGCCCAGGCGCGGGCCAAGCTGGCGGAGCAGCGCGGCCGACCGCTCACCGACGCCGAGTTCGCCACGGCGCTCGACGGCAAGACCGTGGCGGAGTTCGACGCCCTCGCCGACACCGCGCCGACCCACATCACCATCGACATCGAAACCAGCGACGACACCTGATCCATGCCCTTGTCCCCCCAGCAGGCGCTCCAGCGCGTCATCGAACACCGCGAGATCTTCCACGACGAGATGATCGACCTGATGCGCCAGGTCATGCGCGGCGACGTCTCGCCGGTGATGACCGCGGCCATCTTCATCGCCTTGCGCGTGCGCAAGGAGACGGTCGGCGAGATCGCCGGCGCGGCGAAGGTGATGCGCGAGTTCTCGGCCAAGGTCGATGTCCCGGACCCCGCGCACTTCGTCGACATCGTCGGCACCGGCGGCGACGGCGCGCATACCTTCAACATTTCCACGGCGAGCATGTTCGTCGCGGCGGCGGCCGGCGCCACCGTCGCCAAGCACGGCAACCGCAGCGTCAGCTCGAAGTCGGGCAGCGCGGACGTGCTGGACGCGCTGGGCGCGGCCATCGAGCTGCAGCCGGCGCAGGTCGCCGCCTGCCTCGCCGAGAACCGCATGGGCTTCATGTACGCGCCGATCCACCATCCGGCGATGAAGAACGTGGCCCCGGTGCGCCGGGAGATGGGCGTCCGCACCCTGTTCAACATCCTCGGTCCGCTGACCAACCCCGCGGGCGCGCCGAACATCCTGATGGGCGTCTTCCACCCGGACCTTGTCGGCATCCAGGCCCGCGTGATGCGCGAGCTGGGCGCGCGCCGGGCGCTGGTGGTCTGGGGTCGCGACGGCGTGGACGAGATTTCGCTCGGCGAACGCACCCTCGTGGGCGAGCTCCGCAACGGCGAGATCAGCGAGTACGAGATCGTGCCCGAGGATTTCGGCCTCGCCCGCGCGCCGCTGTCGGCGCTGCGCGTCGAGGACCCCGAGGCGTCCAAGGCCATGCTGCTGGAGGCCATCGACGGTCGCGGCGGCCCCGCCGCCGACGTCGTCGCCCTCAACGCGGGCGCGGCGCTCTATGCCGCCGGCATCGCCGTGAGCATCCAGGACGGCCTCGCCCGGGCCCGCGCCGAGATGGCCCGCGGCGCCCCGCGCGCCAAGCTCGACCAGTTCGTCACGCTCACCCGTCGCCTCGCCGGAGCCGCCGCATGAGCGACGTGCTGAACCGCATCCTCGCGCGCAAGGCCGAGGAAGTCGCCGCCTGCAAAGCGCGTCGCCCCTTGGCGGAGGTCGTGGCCCGTGCGCGCGATGCCGCCCCAGCCCGCGGCTACGCGGCCGCG
>JAJTHD010000267.1 GCA_021297925.1 Lysobacteraceae bacterium | reverse complement strand
AGTGGACCTGTTGGTGGTGCGTGAACTGACCGGAGGCAGCTACTTCGGCCGCAAGGAACGCCACGCCGACCGCGCCGTCGATGTCTGCGAGTACAGCATCGGCGAGATCGAGCGGGTCGCTCGGCAGGCCTTCCGGCTCGCGCGCACGCGCCGCGGCAAGGTGACGTCGGTCGACAAGGCCAACGTGCTGGAGACCTCGCGTCTCTGGCGCGAAGTCGTTTCGCGTGTGCACCGCGAAGAGTTCCCGGACGTGGTGCTCGAGCACCAGCTGGTCGACTCGATGGCCATGCACCTGATCGCCCGGCCCCGCGACTACGACGTGGTGGTCACCGAGAACCTGTTCGGCGACATCCTCACCGACGAGGCCGCGATGCTCGCGGGGTCGATGGGCCTGCTGCCCTCCGCGGCGCTCGGCGAGGGAGCACGGGGCCTGTACGAGCCAATCCACGGCAGCGCGCCCGACATCGCCGGCCAAGGCATCGCCAACCCGATCGCCGCCATCCTCAGCGTCGCGATGCTGCTGCGGCATTCGCTCGCCCTCCACCGCGAGGCGGCCGCGGTGGAATCCGCCGTCGACGTGGTCCTGGAGGCCGGTCGACGCGATGCCGCAAAGCGTCCGCGCGACCTCGGCGGCACCGCGGGCACCGCGGCGATCGCCGCCGCGGTGCTGTCCGCCCTCCCCCCCGCGACGCCGTCCCATTCGGCCGAGAGCCCGTTCCCCGCGATCGCCCTGCGCGACTGATCAATTGCTGCATCACCGCATCGGCAGGCGTCGATCGTGATGCATCGCAGCATCGCCTGGCCGCGGCAGGCGGCCCCGTGCTTGCGCGCGCCGAGACCGTACGCTAGCGTCCGGATCGCGACACCACGGGGTCGCCCCGGGGAGGGGGTGGTGGGGTCGCAAGCGCTGTCTTGCATGACGCCGGTAGCGCGGGGATCGCGCGAGGCGCCCACCATGTCCAAGGGGAATCCAATGAAGAATGCGTTCCATCGCGTCGCCGGGCGTTGCCTCCCGGTGGCGGTCGCGCTCGCCGTCGCCACGCCGGCGACCGCCAGCACCCTCAACCAGAACGTGTCGTGGACGATCGATCGCGCCGGCACGTCGACCCAATACCGAGTCGTTGCCTACGGCGATTCCATATACGCCGGCTACAACGGCTCGGTCACCAACGCCGCCCGCTACGCGGCAACGACCGTCGATGCCGAGTACCTTTCGGCACGTTGGAACGCCGACATCGAGAACATCCGGCGGACCAAGTCCGGCGCCGTCGCGCGCGACGTCTACGAGAACAAGATCGTCGCCGAGCGCTCGTGGATGCAGGCCGCGTCCACCCGCATGGTCACCTTCGAGATGTGCGGCAACGACGGCCTGCAGGCGCGATCGGCCTTCAAGGGGCAGACCGGAACCTGCAACTACAGCGGCCTCGATGCAGCGCTCGCCAGCTGCCGCACCTACGTCGGCGCGGCGATGGATTACATCAACGCCAACGCCCACCCGAACGCGCGCACGAAGGTCATCGCGAACCTTTATTACCCCGGCTACAACGCCGACAACGTGCAGAGCTCCTGCCGCGACGCCGCGACCGGCCAGACCGTCAACCTGCGCGACCGCTTCCTGCCGATCCTCGTACGGATGAACTTCGCGATGTGCGACCTTGCCCGCCAGAAAGGCTTCCAGTGCGCCGACAGCTTCGCCCAGTACATGGGCGCAGACATCGACACGAACGGGGACGGTCGCATCGATTCGGACGCGCTGCGGTACGTCGCCGGCGAGAGCGAGTCCAGCTACGTCACGCGCATCACGCAGACCCTGCGCGGCACGTTGCGCGACTCGAACTTCAAGCAGGCCACGGCGTCGAGCACCTTCGACTACATGCAGTCGGACGACACGCATCCGACCTTCACCGGCGGCACCGTGAGCGCAGGACTGTTCGGTGGCAGCACGGGCCGTGGGGCGCCGCGCTACACGAGCTTCACGAACGGCCGCAGCCCGATCTGGAACCAGTTCGGCCACGAACGCATGGGGTGGGCGCTGTCGGTCTACCAGGCGCCGTCGCCCTGAGCCCCATGTCCGGCCCGCGTCCCGACGATGCCTCGCCCCCCGATCCGGGGGGCGACGGCGTCCGCATCACCGCGCTCCCGCCGCGACGCCGCGGCGGGGCGCGCCGCCTCGGCGCCGCCATCGGCCTCCTCGTGCTGCTCGGCGGCATCACCTTCGGCACGCTGCTGCGCCCGGCGCCCGAGCCGCACGTGACGACGATCACGACCGCCCCGTCGTCGCCGGAAGCCACCTCGACACCCGTGGCCCGCGAGGCGACGACCACGCCGGGCCTTCGCTGGGTGCCCGCGGTCGCGAGCGACGCGCGCCCCCAGCCGACGCCGCCGGTCGGCGCGGACCCCAACGACCTTGCGAGCTATTTCCGTCCCGGTGATCCGGTGCCCGGTGGAGCCGCCGTGATCAAGGCGCTCCAGCAATCCGGCATCCGAACCGGGCTCGGTGCGTTCAACCCACCGGGCACCATGCCGTTGCTCGCAGGGCTCGCCGTGCCGCCGGACTTCCCCCTGCCCGAGGGTTACGTCCGCCACCACCAGGTCACGGACGATGGCGAGCCGATCGAACCGATCCTGATGTTCGCGCCGGGCGCCATGCTGCGCGATGCGACCGGCCGGATGGCGCCGCTGCCGGCGGATCGGATCGTCACGCCCGAGCTCGCCCCGCCCGGACTCCCGCTGCGCTGGGTGCGCCCGGGCGACCCATGAGGATGGCCGCTTGACGCCTGTGACGGGGTCGGACGGCCGCCGACGGGGCATCCGCACCGCCGCGGCCCTTGCCGCCAGCACCACGCTCTTCGGCGTCTATGCGCTTGGCGGGGAGCACGCGTGGCCGTTCGGCTTCGTGATGCTCGCGCCATGGCTGCTCGTCCTGGATCGCGCCGGACCGCGAGCCGCCGTCGTCCAGGGGCTCGGGATGGCGATCGCCACGACGCTCGCCGGCTTCCACTGGTTCGGCGCAGCGATCGGCGACTACCTCGGCCTCGGCACGGCCACCGGCATCGCGCTTCTCGGGCTGCTCGCACCGCTGTTCCAGCCGCAATGGCTGGCCTTCGCGCTGATCCGGCAAGGCCTGCGCCGACGCCATGGCGTGGCACTGGCCGCCGCCGCGGCGGCGGCCGGATGGGTCGGCACGGAAACACTGGTCCCGAAGCTGCTCGGCGACACACTGGGCCACGGCCTCGCGCCCTCGGCCCTGCTGCGCCAGGCCGCGGACCTTGGCGGCGCGGCCGGCCTGACCGTCCTGCTGCTGTGGACCAACGAAGCAATCGCGATGGCGTGGCGCCGCCGTCGCGAGGGGCGGCGCGCATGGTGGCCGTCCCTCGCGCTGGCGGGGCTCTTGCCCGTCGCGCTGGCCGGCTACGGTGCGATGCGCCTGCAGCAGTTCGCCGAGCCTCCCCCCCCGGCGGAGGCACTGCGCGTGGCGCTGGTCCAAGCCAACCAGGCCGACTATGAGCGGCGCCGCCGCGAGATCGGCGCCTATGCCGTGGTGCGTGAAGCGCTCGACGTGCATTACGGCCTGTCGATGGCGGCCCTGCGGGACCACGGCGCCGACGTGCTGCTGTGGTCGGAAACGGTCTACCCGACGCCCTTCGGGGCGCCGCGCAGCGCCGACGGCGCGATGTTCGACGCCGAGATCCAGGCCTTCGTCGACGCGATGGGCGTGCCGCTGCTGTTGGGCAGCTTCGACGTCGATGCGGCCGGTGAGTACAACGCCGCCTTACTGCTCGAACCCGGCCGCGGACGCGTCGGCGCCTATCGCAAGACCCACCCCTTCCCGCTGACCGAGCATGTGCCCACGTGGCTCGATGCGCCTTGGCTGCGGCGCATGCTGCCCTGGACCGGCGGCTGGCAGGCCGGCGACGGCGCGCGCCTGCTGCCCCTGCGCAGCGCGGACGGCCGCGAGGTGCAGGTGCAGGCCCTCGTCTGCCTCGACGACACGCGTCCGCAGCTGGCGATCGACGCCGCGCGGCTCGGGGCCCAGGCGCTGGTCGGGATGTCCAACGACTCCTGGTTCACCGGGTGGTCGGCCGGCGCTCGGCTGCACCTCGCGGTCGCCCGCTTCCGCAGCGTCGAGACACGGCTTCCGCAACTCCGCGTCACCACCAACGGGCTCTCGGCCCTGGTCGACGCCACCGGCAACGTACCCGTCCAGACCACGATGGGCCAGCAGGCCGTGCTGACCGGGGTGATCGCCGCACGTGATCCGACACCGACCCTGATGGTGCGTTGGGGCGACTGGGTGGGACGCGCGGCGCTGGTCTTCCTCGGGGTGCTCGCGATCGGGCACATCGCCGTCCGCCGCCGGGCCGGGACCACCGACACCGCGCCGCTCGAATCGCTGGACGTCTCGGTACTGTCGCCGGGCGCCCGGCTCGCCGCCGCAGCGATGCGCCTCGTCGCGCTCGGCGGGCTCGGCCTGTCGGCCTGGTGGATGCAGACCCGCATCGGCTGGCAGGTGCAGTCGATGGACCAGCTGTCGCTGTTCGGCGCGGGCGTCGCGCTGCCGCTGGTCGGCGCTGCGGCGATCACGCGGGCGGGTCGGGCCGGGATGCGCCTGCAGGACGGCCATCTGGTGCTCGAGCAGGCCCGCCGACGTATCGAGATCCCCCTGGCATCGATCACTGCCCTGCGCCCATGGCGATGCCCACTGCCCGGAGCGGGGCTGGACCTCGTGCTCGGCTCCGGGGCGCGGTGGTCGCTGCGCCTGGATCGCCCCAAGGCGCTGCAGGCGGCCCTCGCCGGGCAGGACGTGGCGCCGCCCCTGCGCGGTCCACTGGCCGCGCTGAGGCTGCGGGTCGCCGAGGCCCGCGGCGCCGCGCGGCGGCGGTGGGCCGACCACGCCGCCCTGAAGTTCGGGGCGTTCCCGCTGCTGCCCGCCGTGATCGCCTTCCAGCTGCACCAGCGCATCACCTTCGGCGGGCCGTTCGGCGAGTGGCAGGCCTTCGGCGCCAGCGCCTGGTTCGGCGGCCTGGCGATCTGGTGGGCGTCGTGGGCGCTGGGCCTGATGTTGTTCGCCGCAGCGCTCCGCATGGCGATCGAGGGGCTCGTGCTGCCGGCGAACGCGCTGCGGGCGGAGGGACCAGCCGCCGTCTGGCGACGCGGGCTCGAAGACCTCGCCCGCGTGCTGTTCTACGTCGGCGTGCCGGGCTGGCTGCTGTGGCGCGTGCTCGCGGGCTGAGGCCGCTCAGCCCTGCAGCGCGCGCAGGAACCGCCTCGGCGCGTCCTCGAAACCGCCGTTGGACATGAACACGACATGGTCGCCCTCGCCGGCCTCGGCGGCGAGGCGCGCGATCATCGCGTCGACATCGGGCACGGTGCTCGCCGCACCGCGGACGGCGGCGACGACCTTGGCGGCATCCCACGGCAGGTTCGGGCGGTGCAGGAACACCGTGGCATCGGCCGGATCGAGCGAGGGCGCCAGCGCATCGGCGTGCGCGCCGAGGCGCATCGAATTGCTTCGCGGCTCTAGGGCCGCGATCACGCGCGCGCTGCCGACCTTCGCGCGCAGGCCCTCGAGCGTCGTGCGGATCGCGGTCGGGTGGTGGGCGAAGTCGTCGTAGACCGTCACCCCGCGCGCCGTGCCGATCACCTCGAGCCGGCGCTT
>JAJTHD010000085.1 GCA_021297925.1 Lysobacteraceae bacterium | reverse complement strand
GCCTTCGTGGCCGGGGATGCGCAGGTCGAGCAGGGCGGGCAGGTGAGAGAGGCTGTACACGGCCACCATCACGCCCCACTGGATCGTCGCCGCCCGGGTGAGGAAGCGCTTGGGGTCGCCGCTGAGGGCGGCGAGGATGGGCAGTAGCAGGAAGCCGTAAACCGGCAGGAGGATCGACCACAGGCTGTACCAGTCGACCCACACCAGCACGTACTGCAGCGGCAGGCAGAGGAAGAAACTGGCGAGCAGGGCATGGTGGTCGCCGCGACGCGTGTCGGTGATGGTGAGGAATTCGCGCAGCGCGAAGAAACTCAGCAGGGCGAACAACAGGATCACCGCATCGCGCCCGAGCCAGAATGCCAGCGCGAGCAGGCCGACCATCCACCACCAAGCGTTCACGCGGGCGATGAGGTTGTCGATGACGGCATTCGGCTGTCCCTTGGCCACGGCGTGGCGAAGCACGAGGCCAACGAGGCTGGCGAACAGCAGCGTGCCGCCAATGCCGGCGAACAGGAGCACGAAGGGGTTGGCAAGGTCGGGCATCAGCGATCGTCCTGGTCGGGAGCTAAGGCCAGCAGGGCCTCGCGGGCGCGGTGCAGGAAGGCGTCCTTGGCTTCGCCTTCCTCGACGTGCAGCGGCTCGCCGAAGCGCACCGTGCACAGCAGCGGCACGGGCAGCAGCTCGCCTTTCGGCATGACCCGGTTGAGGTTGTCGATCCAGACCGGCACGAGATTCAGCGCCGGGCGGCGGCGGCCCACGTGCCAGAGGCCGGCCTTGAAGGGCAGCAGGCGCTCTTCGGTGAGGTTGCGCGTGCCTTCCGGGAAGAGGATGAGCGAATCGTCGGCGTCGATGGCCTCGAGCATTTGGTCGACCGGGTCGGCGGTTCGGGTGGCCGGGTTGCGGTCGACGAGCACGGCGCGGAACACGCGCTGGCCGATAAAGCGGCGCAACGGGTCGCCGTTCCAGTAATCGGCGCCGGCCACGGGTCGGGTGCGTACGCGCTCCCGCGGCTCGAGCGAGGACCACAGCAGCACGAAGTCGCCGTGGCTGCTGTGGTTTGCGAAGTAGACGCGTTGAAGGCCGGGCGGCGGCGGTGCGGTCCAGATGGTGCGGGCGCCGGTGAGCAGGCGGGTGGTGCCGGTGATCACGGCGGCCGCGAGTCGGGAGAGCATCAGCGTAGTCCTGCTCGGATGCGATTGACAATCGTCCAGGCCAGCAGCAGGCACAGCGCCGGCATCAGCCAGGCAGTCCACGTCGGCAGCGAGCCGGCGAGGCCAAGCCACAGTCCCAGTGCGCCGAACACGAAGGCGCGATCACTTTTGCCCAACGGGCCATCGTAGCGCCGCGCGCCGCCCATCATCGGCCCGAGTGCGCCGGCGTACTCGCTGAGGACGGCCAGCAGCACGACACCCACCACCCATCCGGGGGCGAACGGCGCCACCAGCGCGAAGGGCAGGAACAGTGCACTGTCGGCGATGACGTCGGTGAGTTCGTTGAGATAGCCGCCGAGCCGCGACTGCTGGCCGAACTCGCGGGCCAGCATGCCGTCGACGGCGTTCAGCGCCATGCGGAGCAGCATCCATGCCGGGAGCAGCAGGAACACGGCAGGCCGAGGCTGGAGCGCCAGCGCGGCGCCCAGCGCAACGGATATCGCGCAGGCCGCCACGGTGACCTGGTTGGCGGTGACGCCGGCCCGCGCGAGGGCGGCGACGGCGGGGCGGAGTAGCGCCTGGAAGCGGGGTTTGAGGTCGTAGAGCGTCACGGGGACTCGGCGGTGGGGGGCGGGCCCACGCTAGCCGTCGACGTCCCGGGCGGCAAGCCTCCGATGCCGAGGCGGGCGGGGGGGCCCGCCGATCGGCGCGCCGCGGGTCACTCGCTGGTCTTGTCGGCCTTCTCGCGACTGCCGGCCATGGTCTCGCCGTGCACGAGGAACCAGGTGTTCTCGGCGATGTTCGTGGCGTGGTCGCCGATGCGCTCGATGTTCTTCGCCATGAACAGCAGGTGCGTGCAGGGGGTGATCTGCTTCGGGTCCTCCGCCATGTAGGTCAGGAGTTCGCGGAACAGGCTAGTGTAGGCGGCATCGAGCTCGGCGTCGCGGTTGCGCATGGCGGCGGCGCGCCCAGCATCGCGCAGGCGATACGCTTCCAGGGCCTCGGCGAGCAGCTCGCTGGCCAGCCCGGCCAGCGCCGGCAGGCCGCGCGCGGGAGCGACGGGCGCGCTCTGGTTCAGCACCATCGAGCGCTTGGCCACGTTGGACGCGTAGTCGCCGATCCGCTCGATGTCCGCGGCGATGCGCAGGGCGGCGTAGACCTCGCGCAGGTCGCGGGCCATTGGCTGGCGGAGCGCGAGGACGCGCAGGACGTCGTTGGAGATCGTCCGCTCGAGGTCGTCGATGGCGTCGTCGTTGATCGTGACGCGCTCCGCGGCCTTGCTGTCGCGGCGCTGGAGGACGTCGACGGCCGCCTGGATCTGGCCCAGCGCCATCTCGCCCATGCGCGTGATCTCGCCGTTGATGCGCTCGAGCTCGGCGTCGAAGCTCTTGACGATGTGTTCGGTGCCCATGGTGCGCTCCTGGCTCAGCCGAACCGGCCGGTGATGTAGTCCTCGGTCTGCTGCTTCGAGGGCTTGGTGAAGATCTGCTGCGTGACGCCGTGCTCGACCAGCTCGCCCAGGTACATGAAGGCGGTGAAGTCGGAGCAGCGGGCGGCCTGCTGCATGTTGTGGGTGACGATCAGGATCGTGAACTGCTGCTTGAGCTCGGCGATGAGCTGCTCGATCTTGCCGGTGGCGATCGGGTCGAGGGCCGAGGTCGGTTCGTCGAACAGGATCACCTCGGGCTTCAGCGCGACGGCGCGGGCGATGCACAGGCGCTGCTGCTGGCCGCCGGAGAGGCCCAGCGCGCTCTGCTTGAGCTTGTCCTTGACCTCGTCCCAGAGGGCGCCCTGGCGCAGCGCCTGCTCGACGCGGTCATCCATCTCTGCCTTCTTGAGCTTCTCGTAGTGGCCGATGCCGTAGGCGATGTTGTCGTAGATCGACATCGGGAACGGCACGGGCTTCTGGAACACCATGCCGATCTTGCTGCGCAGGCGGTTGATCGGGTACTTGGCGTCCAGCAGGTTCTGGCCGTCGAGCAGGATCTCGCCCTCGGCGCGCTGGCCGGGGTAGATCGAGTAGATCTTGTTGTAGATTCGCAGCAGGGTGGACTTGCCGCAGCCCGAGGGGCCGATCAGCGCGGTGACGCGCTTCTCCGGCACCACGAGGTTGATGTCCTTCAGCGCGCGGTAGTCGCCGTAGAAGAAGTTCAGGTTGCGGGCGGTCAGCTTCGCGGGCGCCGCGGGCTGCGCCTCGGTGGCCGAGACGGTGGTCTGCAGGGCGATCGGCGCGGGGGTCGACGCGTTAGTCATGGGCCATCTTCTTGCGGAGCAGGAGGGAGCGGGCCAGCACGCTGACCAGCAGGACGAAGCAGGTGATCAGGAAGGCGCCGGCCCAGGCCAGCAACTGCCAGTTCTCGAACGGGCTCATCGCGAACTGGTACACGGTGACCGGCAGGTTCGCCATCGGCTCGCCGAGGTCGGTGTTCCAGAAGCTGTTGTTGAACGCCGTGAACAGCAGCGGCGCGGTCTCGCCGGAGATGCGGGCCAGGCCCAGCATCACGCCGGTCAGGATGCCGGACATGGCCGCGCGGTAGAGCACGTGGGTGGTGACCTTCCACTGCGGGATGCCGAGCGACAGCGCGGCTTCGCGCATCTGGGTGGGCACGAGGCGCAGCATCTCGTCGGTGGTGCGGACGACGACGGGCAGCACGATGAAGCCCAGGGCGACGGCGCCGGCGAAGCCGCTGAAGCCGGAGATGTCGATCAGCCAACCCGCCAGCCCCTCGGCCCAGCCGCCTGGGGCGCCGGCATCCGTGCCTTGCAGGGCGGTCCCGACTTGGCGCGGGGCGCCGATCAGCACGACGTACACGAACAGGCCCAGCACGATCGACGGCGCCGACAGCAGGATGTCGTTCACGAAGCGGATGACGGACCCGATCTTCCGGTAGTTCGCGTATTCGGCGAGGAAGGTGCCGGCGGCGATGCCGATCGGAGCGGCCATCAGGATGGCGAGTAGGCACATCACCATGCTGCCGACGATGGCGTTCAGCAGGCCGCCTTCCCCCAGCGGCGCGCCGGGCGGCGGCGTCATCTCGGTGAACATCGCGAGGCTCAGGCCGTCGATGCCCTTGGAGAGCGTCGTGACCAGGATCCAGCCGAGGAAAAACAGGCCGACCAGTGCGGCCGCTCCGGACAGGACGAGGGCAGCCATGTTGGTGGCGCGACGGCGCAGGTACAGGCGTTCGGCGATGGCGGCGTCCATCACTTGCCCTCCCGGCGCTGGAGGCTCATCAGCATCAGCTTGGCGATGCTCAGCACGATGAACGTCACGATGAACAGCACGAAGCCCAGGGCCAGCAGAGAGCTGCGATGGAGGTCGGCGAAGGCCTCGCCGAACTCGTTGGCGATGGTGGCCGCGATCGAGCTGGACGGTTCGAGGAGGGAGGCGAGCCGGTTGGCGTTGCCGAGCACGAAGGTGACGGCCATCGTTTCGCCCAGCGCGCGGCCGAGGCCGAGGAAGATGCCGCCGATGACGGCGGAGCGCGTGTAGGGCAGGACGATGTCCCAGACCACCTCGAAGGTGGTCGAGCCGAGGGCATAGGCTGATTCCTTGAGGCGCGTCGGCACGGTCAGGAAGACCTCGCGCATCACCGAGGCGATGAACGGGATGATCATGATCGACAGCACCATGCCGGCGGTGAGCATGCCGATGCCGATCGGCGGGCCGTCGAACCACGCGCCCACGAGCGGCCACTGCGAGACGGTGTCACTCAAGAAGGGATAGACGTGCTTGGCGAGGAAGGGCACCAGGACGAACAGACCCCACATGCCGTAGATGATCGACGGGATACCGGCCAGCAGTTCGATGGCGGTGCCCACGGGGCCACGCAGCCAGGCCGGCGCGACTTCGGTGAGGAACAGGGCGATGCCGAAGCTGATCGGCACGGCGATGAGCAAGGCGATCCCGGCGGTGATCAGCGTGCCGACGATCGGCGCGAGGCCGCCGAAGACCAGATTCCCCGGATCCCAGTTGTCCGACGTCAGGAAGTCGGTCCCGAAGGCCGCGAACGCTTCGCGTCCCCCCCAAGCCATGGTCAGCGCGGCGCCGACGAGACTGATCAGCACGAAGAGGCCGGACGCCGCCACGGCCCATCGGAAGAGGCGGTCGGCGCGGGCGTCGCCGCGCGCGAGGTGGTCGAGGTGGGTGGCGGCGGTGGCCATCGGTGTCCCGGACGTGTCTCGTGGAAGCGCCCGCCCCGGGGAGGGCGGGCGTCGTGGGGCGCGATTGTAACCCGCGACTCAGTACGTGAAGTTCGCGGCCCAGTAGGCTTCGACCTGTGCGACCAAGGGTTCGGGCAGCGGGACGTAGCCCAGTTCCTCGGCGCGGGCATCGCCGTTGGCGTAGCCCCAGCGGAAGAAGTCGAGGGCCGCGCGGGCCTTGGCCGGATCGTTCGGTGCCTTGCTGACGAGGATGAAGTTCGTCGCGGCGATCGGCCACGCGTCCGCGCCGGGCGCGTTGGTGATCAGCAGGTGGAAGTCCTGCGCGTTCGCCCAGTCGGCGCTGGCGGCCGCGGCCTGGAAGCTGGCGATGCTCGGCGTGACCCACTGGCCGGCCGCGTTCTGCAGCGACACGGTCGTCAGGTTGTTCTGCAGCGCATAGCTCAGTTCGACGTAGCCGATCGATCCGGTGAGCTGCTTGGTGTATGCGGCGACGCCCTCGTTGCCCTTGCCGCCCACGCCGGTTGGCCACTTCACCGAGGTCGCGGCCTCGCCGACGGTCTCCTTCCACGCCGGGCTGACCTGCCCGAGGTAGTTCACGAAGTTGAACGTGGTGCCCGAGCCGTCCGAACGGTACACGGCCTTGATGTCGGCCTCCGGCAGCGCGACGCCCGGGTTGATCGCGACGATGGCGGGATCGTTCCACGTCGTCACCTTGCCGAGGTAGATGTCCGCGAGCAGCGGGCCGGTCAGCCGGATCTGGTTGGCGGCAATGCCTTCGAGGTTCACGACCGGGACGACGCCGCCGACGACCGACGGGAACTGGCCGAGCTTCGCGGCCGCGAGGTCCGCGGGCGGCAGTGGGGCATCCGTGGAGCCGAAATCGACGGTACCGGCCTTGGCCTGCGCGATGCCGCCGCCGGAGCCGATCGACTGGTAGTTGATGCGGTGGCCGGTCGCCGAGGCGTATTCGCCCGACCACTTCGAGAGCAGCGGGAACACGAAGGACGCGCCGGCTCCCGTCACGTTGATGGCAGCGGGGGCGGAGGCCGGCGCGTCGCCGGCGGTCGGGGCGCCATCCTGGCCGCCGCAGGCGGCGAGCACGGCGCATGCGCCGAGGAGGAAGCTGGTGCGGACAAGGGCGTGGGTCATGGAGGACTCCGTGGCGATGGGGAGGAAGCGGGGATCGGAAGCACGACGCCGGCCTCGGGGGCCGGCGCCGTCACCGCGAGGTGGCGCGGGCTCAGCGGCGAAGCTGCTGGGACGCCCAGTAGGCCTTGACGCGCTCGACCAGCGGATCGGGCAGCGGCACGTAGCCCAGCGACTCGGCGGACGCGTCGCCGTTGGCGTAGACCCACTCGAAGAACTTCAGCGTGGCGGCCGCCTTGGCCGGATCGCGCGGGGCCTTCGGCACGAGGATGAAGTTCGTGGCGGCGATCGGCCACGCGGTCTCGCCCGGCGCGTTCGTGATCACGAGGTTGAAGTCCTGCGCGTTGGCCCAGTCGGCGCTGGCGGCGGCGGCGCGGAAGGTGTCGAGGTTCGGCTGCACCCAGTTGCCGGAGGCGTTCTGCATCGTCGCGAACGTCAGCTTGTTGGTCAGCGCGTAGCTCAGTTCGACGTAGCCCAGCGAGCCCTGCAACTGCTTCACGTAGGCGGCGACGCCCTCGTTGCCGCGGCCGCCGAAGCCGGTCGGCCAGCGCACGGCCGTGCCGACGCCGACCTTCTGCTTCCACTCGCCGCTGATCTGCGACAGGTAGTTGACGAAGTTGAAGGTGGTGCCCGAGCCGTCCGAGCGGTAGACGACGCGGATCGTCTGGTCCGGCAGCGCCACGCCCGGGTTCAGGGCGGCGATCTTGGCGTCGTTCCACTGGGTGACCTTGCCGAGATAGATGTCGGCGATGACCGGGCCCGTCAGGCGCAGCTGCCCGGCCGAGATGCCGCGGAGGTTGACGACCGGCACGACACCACCGATCACCGACGGGAACTGCGCGAGCTTGTTCTGCGCCAGGTCGGCGCTGGCCAGCGGGGCATCGGTGGAGCCGAAGTCGACCGTGCCGGCCTTGGCCTGGGCGATGCCGCCGCCCGAGCCGATCGACTGGTAGTTG
>JAJTHD010000254.1 GCA_021297925.1 Lysobacteraceae bacterium | reverse complement strand
TCCGCCGCCGCCGTGGGTGAGCGTGGTCGCACGTCGATCACGCTGGTCGAGTCCGTGAAGCATGCTCACGGGGAGCGGCTGTCGACCTTCACGATCCGACATGGCATGAACCTCGTCGCGCGGCAGCACCGCGACGTCGCCCGCCTGCAGCTGGACACCCTTCGACGGGCCGGCAAACGTCAGCGTGCACTCGCCCTCGAGCACGGCATGCAGGGCAGCGAGACGTCCACCGGGCAACTGAAGCGCCCAAGGCGCACTCAGTTGGCTGACGCAGAAGTACCAGCCTTGGAACTGGAGCGATTCCAGAACTTGCGAGATCAGGGTCTCGCGCGCCGGACGATCGGCATCCTCAAGCCGACGCCGGCGGTGACGGTCGGTCCGTTCTATCCCCCCGACCCGACGGGCCTTCCATTCTTCCGCGCCAAGCCCTTGAGCCCGCTGCCGGAGGGCAACGACCTGATCACCGGCCCCCGTGGGCGTCGCGCCGAAGGAGAGCACATTCGCCTTTTCGGCCGTGTGCTTGGCTCAGGCGGACAGCCCATCGTGGGTGCCCTCGTGGAGATCTGGCAGGTGGATGCGCGCGGCCACTATGCGGTCGAGACCGCTGCCGACCGGGACCCCGGCTTCTCGGGCTACGGCACGCAGGTGGTGGACTCCGAGGGCCGCTACGACTTCGCGACGATCCGGCCGCGCGGGTATGGCCGCTACGGCGAACTGATCGAGCGGACAGCCCACATCCACATGCGCGTGTCGGCCCCGGGCCGGCAGCCACTGGCCACGGAGGTCTGGTTCGCCGGCGATCCTGGCAATGAGGACGACAGCTTCCTCGGCAGGATCCGCGATGCGGAGCTTCGCGAGCGCATGCTGGTCCGCCTCGCGCCGGGCAGTGATGGCATGGCGGCCGGCATTTTCGACGTGGTGCTGGCCGACGTGGAGCGTTCGTCATGAAGCTCGTTGTCTTCGGCGCCTCAGGTGCGACGGGTCGCCACCTCGGCAGCCTCGCCGCCGCAGCCGGGTGGTCGGTGCGTGCCTTCGTTCGCTCGGAGGAGGCGCGTGGTCGCGTGGGTGGTGCGCAGGAGAGCGTGGTCGGAGACCCCACCGATCCGGCCGTCGTCGCGGACGCGATCCGGGGCGCGGATGCCGTCGCTGTGTGCCTCGGAATCTCGCGCCGGACGCGCTCGCCCTTTGCGCCGCTGGTCTCCCCACCCGATCTCACGTCCCGCGCGGTGGCCTCCATCCTGCAGGCGATGCAGCGCGAGGGCGTGCGTCGCATCGTCTATGTGAGCGCATACGGCGCGGGTGACAGCTGGGTTCGGATACCGTGGTGGGGCCGAGCGTTCCTGCGGTTGAGCAAGGTGCGCTATTCGATGGCCGATCACACGCGAAGCGAACGACTGCTCTCTGGTTCCGGTACCGACTGGACCGCCTTGCGCCCGATGCTGCTCGACGACACCCGCTGCGCGCAGCCCGCCCGGCCCATGCGCCAGGGCGACTCGCTGATGTCCAAGGTCTCGCGCGAAGCACTGGCCCGCACCGTCCTCGCGATGCTCGGTGATCGGTCTTCCTTCGGCCGCGCCATCGCGCTGTCGCCGAGCCGGCACGAGTCGAAAACCGCGGCTTGAACCTTGTCATGCGCGTCGCCCGCGATCACCCCGTGTTCCGGCGGCTCCTATGCCGCGGACAAAAAAACACCCGCCTTTCGGCGGGTGTCGGATGTCAGCGGAGGCTGGCGTCCCCACGGGGATTCGAACCCCGGTCGCCTCCGTGAAAGGGAGGTGTCCTAGGCCTCTAGACGATGGGGACGCAGAGAGACCGTTGAAAAAGTGGTGGAGCTAATCGGGATCGAACCGATGACCTCTACAATGCCATTGTAGCGCTCTCCCAGCTGAGCTATAGCCCCACCGAACTGGAGAGGCGCGCATCTTATGCAGTGGCGCGACGATCGTCAAGCACCCTCGGCGAGGGCGCTTTCTTCGTGGTCGTCGGCATCGGCGCGACGCAGCGTCATCGGGCCATGCCCGAGGCCTTCCAAGTAGGCCAACCACTTGCTCAGAAAGCTGTTCATCCGGAGCCGATGACCCATGACGACCTTGGGCGGCGCTTCCAGGCCGAGCGCGTCCTGCCATCGCCGTCCGACGTGGCACGTCGTCGCTTCGACCTGTCGTGAGTCGAGGTAGGTGCGCAGCACGGCCGAGGGATCGGGGCGTCCCGTCACGGGATCGCGCAGCGCATACGACAGGCGGAGTTCGACGGTGTGCGCATGGCGCTCTAGGACCTCGACGTGCAGGTCGAGGCCGTCGCCCACCGACGAGACGTAGTGCCCGGCCTCGAGTCGCCCCGGCCCGAACATCCGCTCGAGGCGCTGGTAGCTCTCGCCATAGAGCTCCATCAGCCATGCGAAGCGGCCGAAGGCGGGATACGGGAGCGTGGGGCGGTTCTGGCGCATCAGAAATGGCTTCGCTGGAAGCCGAACTGGGCGACGATCTTGGATGCGATTTCCTCGATCGACGTGTTGGTGGTGCTGAGCACCGGGATTTGTTCGCGACGGAACATGCCCTCGGCGATGGTGACTTCGCGGCGGCAGACCTCGAGCGTCGCGTAGCGCGAACCCGGCTTGCGCTCCTCGCGGATGCGCTGCAGCCGCTGCGGGTCGATGGTCAGTCCGAACAGCTTGCGCCGGTGCCGGCGGAGCTTGTCGGGCAGGCGATCGGACTCCAGGTCCTCCGGGGTGAGCGGGTAGTTGGCGGCGCGCAGGCTGTAATGCAAGGCGAGGTACAGGCAGGTCGGCGTCTTGCCGGACCGCGAGACGCCCACCAGCAGGACGTCGGCCTCGTCGTAGTCGAGATCCGTGCCGTCGTCGTGGGTCAGGGCGAAATTGGTGGCGTCCATCCGCCGCTCGTAGGCATCCGGGTCCACGAGCGCATGGGCCTGCCCGACCTTGGGCTGCCGCGTCTGCC
>JAJTHD010000155.1 GCA_021297925.1 Lysobacteraceae bacterium | reverse complement strand
TGCTCCGCGGCTTGCCGGTCGGCGACGAAGTTCCAGACGATGGCGAGGGTCGCGAGGAGGGCGAGGAGGGGAAGCAGGGCATCCATCGTGCCAATGTGGCGCCGTGCGGGCCGTCCCACAAGGCCTCCCGGAGGGGCGTTTGGGCCACGGCGGCGAGCGGGGGGCGTGACGATGCCGCGTCGTCTCGTTCACACTGCGCTCCTGCGCACAGCAGCGCGAACGCGAGGGGAAGCGGATGAAGCTGGTGTTTCCGGGTGGTGAACACGGGGCCGTGATGCTTGCAGGCGGGGTGCACCGGATTGGCAGCGATCCGGGGGGCGCGGTCGTGCTGGCCTTGCCCGGAGTGCTGCCACGGCACTTCGAGATCCACGTCGCCGCCGCGGGGGCGAATGTCCAACGCCCGGAAAGTACCGGCGACCTGACGGTCAATGGCCGTCCGGTCGATGCCATGACCGCCCTCCGCAACGGCGACCAGCTTGGCTTCGCTGGCATCATTGCTCGATTCGTCGTCGTTGAGGCCACGCGCCCCTCTCCGGGCGCTGCGCCGGGCGTCCCGCAGGAGCGCCCGGCCTCGGGCGATGACCTCGGCGCCACCCGGCTGCGCGCGACGCCCCCGCGCTTCGTCCTTCGGGGCGTGTCCGGCGCGATTTTCGGCAAGACCTACGCCATCGGCTCGGCCACGACCATCGGCCGTTCCGCGGAGTGCGACATCGCCATCCCCGTCGACGAGATTTCGAGGCGGCATGCGATCGTTCGCCCGATTCCCCAAGGCCTTGCGGTCGAGGACCTCGGATCTTCGAACGGTACCTTCATCAACAACCGTCGGGTGCAGACGGGCCAACTCTCGCCCGGCGACGAGCTCCGCCTCGACCAGGTGCGCTTCCTCCTCGTCGCGCCCGGCATGGAGCTCCAGCAGGCCCAGGGTCCGGTACCGACGGTCGAGGTAGCCAAGGAGCCGGATTCGGGTCGCTGGATGAAGCCGGCCGCGCTCGGCGTGATCCTCGCCTCGGCCGCCTTCATCGCGTGGCTGGTCGCCACGCGATAGTCGGCGCCACGGTCAGGGGCCCGCCGGCCCCTCCATCCGCATCGACAGGTCGACGGCGTGGACGTGCTTGGTGAGCCCGCCGATGGACACATAGTCGACGCCGGTCGCGGCGATCGCCGGCAGCCGCTCCGGGGAGACGCCGCCTGACATCTCGAGGGGAATCCGGCCGCCGGCGAGCCGCACGGCCTCCCGCAGCATCGCTTCGTCGAAGTCGTCGACGAGGATGCGTTCGCAGCCCGCCGACAGTGCTTCGTCCAGTTCCGCGAGGGTCTCGACCTCGACGACCAGCGGCAGCGCCGGATGGCGCGCCCGTGCGGCGGCGACGGCCGCCGTGATCGAACCGGCGGCGGCGATGTGGTTCTCCTTCAGCATCACCGCATCGTGCAGGCCCATCCGGTGGTTCATGCCGCCGCCGCAGCGCACGGCGTACTTCTGGGCGATGCGAAGGCCCGGCAGCGTCTTCCGGGTGTCGAGGATGCGTGTCCTGGTCCCCGCGACGCGGGCCACGGCGTCGGCCGTGGCCGTGGCCGTGGCGCTCAGGGTCTGGAGGAAGTTCAGGGCCGTGCGCTCGGCGCTGACGAGGGCGCGCGTGCGGGCCGCGATCGTGCACAGGCGCGTGCCCGGGGCCACCCGCTGGCCCTCGGCCACGTGCCAGTCGATCCTCGCGGCGGGATCGAGCGCGAGGAAGCAGGCGTCGAACCAGGGGCGGCCGGCGATCACGGCGTCGTCGCGGCAGACCACCGTCGCGCGGGCCGGCACGTCCTCGAGGAGATCGGCGGTGACGTCCCCCGGCCCGAGATCCTCGGCCAGCGCGGCGGCGACGGTGGTCCGGACCGCGTCCGCCGGGGGAAGGACGGGCGCGGGGATCTCAGCGCGCGGCGAGGCCATCGATGGACCGGGTGTCGAGCGCCTCGTCGACCAGCAGCACCGGGATGCCGTCGTCGATCCGGTAGACCGTGCGACCGTCGCGAGTGGCGAGGCCGTCGTCGAGGGGCCTCGTCTCGGCCTTCCCGTCGCCACGCACCAAGCGCCCCTCGGCGATGGCCGCGTTGATCCGCTCGCGTTGACCGCCATCCAGCCGGTGCAGGGGCTGGTGGGTGGTCGGGCAGACGAGCAGGTCGAGGAGCTTGCGGTCCATGGGAGCGGCGCGCGTGGAGGCCGTCTAGAATACGCTTTTGCCGGAGAGGCTCGCCATGCAGACGGGTGCGGTGCAGGTCGGGAGCGCGGGGGGCGGCGCGGTGCGCGTCGGCATCGTCATGGGCTCGACGTCGGACTGGGACACGATGCAGCACGCGGCACAGCGGCTCGAGGCCCTGGGCGTGCCGCACGAGGTGCGCGTGGTGTCCGCGCACCGCACGCCGGACCTGCTGTTCCGGTATGCCGAAGAGGCCGGCCCACGGGGCCTGCGCGCCATTATCGCCGGCGCCGGCGGCGCCGCCCACCTGCCGGGCATGCTCGCCGCGAAGACCGCAGTGCCGGTGCTGGGCGTGCCGGTCCAGAGCAAGGCGCTGAACGGGTTGGACTCGCTGTTGTCGATCGTGCAGATGCCCGCTGGCATCCCGGTCGCGACCTTCGCCATCGGCCAGGCCGGTGCGGCGAACGCCGCGCTGTTCGCGGCGGCCCTGCTCGCGCACGACCATCCCGCCGTCGCCGCCGCGCTCGGGGCGTTCCGCATCCAGCAGACCGAGGCCGTGCTGGCAAAGCCGGACCCGCGCGCATGACGACGGTCGGCATCCTCGGCGGCGGCCAGCTGGCGCGGATGATGGCGCTCGCCGGCGCGCCGCTCGGCCTCCGGTTCCTCGTGATGGACACCAGCGCCGAGGCCTGCGCCGGCCAGTTCGTGCCGATGGTGGTCGGTGACTGGCGCGACGAGGCCGCTCTGGCCGAGTTCGCCTCGCGCGTCGACGTAGCGACCTTCGATTTCGAGAACGTGCCGGCCGAGAGCGCCGAGTGGCTGGCGGCGCGCATCCCGGTGTTCCCCGCGCCGCGCGCACTCGCCGTCGCCCAGGACCGCCTCGCCGAGAAGACGCTGTTCAACGAGCTCGGCATCGGTACGCCGGCCTTCGCAGCCGTCGACACCCGCGCCGACCTTGACGCCGCCGTGGCGCGGATCGGCCTGCCCGCCATCCTCAAGACCCGACGGCTCGGTTACGACGGCAAGGGCCAGTTCCGCCTGAAGACCCACGCGGAGGTCGACGCGGCATGGTCCGCCCTCGGCGCGCAGGCACCGAAGGTCGGCTTGATCCTAGAGTCCTTCGTGCCCTTCGAGCGCGAGGTCTCGGTGGTCGCCGTGCGCGGCCGCGACGGGGCCTTCCGCGCCTGGCCGCTGACCGAGAACTGGCATCGCGATGGCATCCTCTCGGCCTCGATGGCGCCGGCTGCCGGTGCGGACGCCTTGGCGCCGCAGGCCCTGTCGCAGGCGCGGCGGGTGGCCGAGGCGCTCGGCTACGTCGGCGTGTTCGCCCTCGAGCTGTTCGTCCGCGAGGGCGAACTGCTGGCCAACGAGATGGCACCGCGGGTGCACAACTCGGGGCACTGGACCATCGAAGGCGCCGAGACCTCGCAATTCGAGAACCACCTGCGGGCCGTGCTCGGCCTGCCGCTCGGCGACACTTCGGCCGTGGGCGCCAGCGTGATGCTCAACTGGGTCGGGACGATGCCCGACGCGGGCCCGGTGCTGTCCAGCGCGGCCGGGCATTGGCACGACTACGGCAAGTCCGCTCGCGAGGGCCGGAAGGTCGGCCATGCGACCCTGCGTGCGGGCGATCGCCCGGCATTGGCTGCGGCGCTCGGGCCGGTCGTCGCCTCGCTCGGGCGTCGGGAGGAGTTCGCCCCGGTGCTGGCGAGGCTCGCCGAGGCCGGCTGACCCGGGTGTCGCGGGCCCTCAGCGCGGGAAGACGACCACGTGCGCGAGGTCCGGCTGCAGCCGGACCCGGGCGCCCGGTCCGAACGGACGATGGCTCGGGGCGAGCGCGCGGAGTTCGGTGCCGTCGTCCAGCCGCAGGTGGTGCAGGCAGTCGGCGCCGTGGAAGACGGTCGCGATGATCGAGGCCTCGAGGGCTCCATCGCCCAGCAGCAGGTCGTCGGGCCGGACCAGCAGCCAACCCTCCTCGCCCTCGCGGAGCGGCGCGCCCCCCGCCGATGGAGGCGGGATCACGCCGAGCGGGGAGTCCAGCGCCCCATCCCCGCGCCCCCGGATCGGCAGGAAGCGGCCGTCCCCGACGAAGCGCGCGACGGCTTCGCTCGGTGGCCGGTGGTACAGCGAAGGCCCGCTCGACCAAGCGGCCAGGGTGCCGTCGAGCATCACGCCGACCGTGTCCGCGAAGGCGAAGGCCTCGTCCTGGTCGTGGGTGACCAGCAGGGCGGCGATGCCTTCGGCGCGCAGCAGCGCGCCCAGATCGTCGCGCAGGCGGGGCCGGAGGTCGGCGTCGAGGCCCGACAGCGGCTCGTCCAGCAGCAGCAGGTCGGGTTTCGGCGCCAGCGAGCGGGCCAGCGCGACGCGCTGGCGCTGGCCGCCGGACAACTCGTCCGGCATCCGTGTGCCGAGCCCCTCCAGACCGATCCGCGCGAGCAGGTCCGCGACGCGCGCTGCGCGGTCGGCCTTCGACCAGCGCGAGAGTCCGAACCCGATGTTCGCGGCCACGTCGAGGTGCGGGAACAGCGCGAGGTCCTGGAACACGAAGCCGACGCCGCGGCGTTCGGGCGGCAATCGCGAAGCGTCTACGCCGCGGAGGTGCACGCGCCCGTCGGTGGGCGGATGGAGCCCGGCGATGCAGCGGAGCAGGGTGGTCTTGCCGGTGCCGGAGGGCCCCAGCAGCGCGGCGATTTCGCCGCGTGCGAGGTCGAACGACACCCCGGAGAAGACTCGCCGGCCGCCGTGGGCGGCGGCCAGCGCTTGGACCGACAGCAGCGGGGCCTCGCCCTTGGCGGACATCGCGATGCCGGTCATGCCGCCGGTCAGCGCATCTGGCTGGCGACGAAGTCCCAGTTCACGAGGTTCCAGAAGGCCTCGACGTACTTGGCGCGGGCGTTGCGGTAGTCGACGTAGTAGGCGTGCTCCCACACGTCGCAGGTCAGCAGGGCGGTATCGCTGCCGGTCAGCGTGGTCGCTGCGTTCGACGTGGAGACCAGGGCCAGCGTGCCGTCCGGACGCTGCACCAGCCACGCCCAGCCCGAGCCGAAGGTGGTCAGGGCGGTCTGGGTGAACTGGTCCTTGAAGGCCTGGAACGAGCCGAACGCGGCGTTGATCGCCTCGGCCAGCTTGCCCTTGGGTTCGCCGCCGCCGTTGGGCTTCAGGCAGTTCCAGTAGAACGTGTGGTTCCACACCTGCGCGGCGTTGTTGAACATCCCGCCCTGCGACTTGCGGATGATGGCTTCGAGGTCGAGCGACTCGAATTCCGTGCCGGCGATCTGCTTGTTCAGGTTGTCGACGTAGGTCTGGTGGTGCTTGCCGTAGTGGAAGTCGATCGTCTCGGCCGAGATGTGCGGGGCAAGGGCGTCGCGGGCGTAGGGCAGGGCGGGCAGGGTGATGGCCATGGGGCGCTCCGGGTCGGATGTCGGGGAAGGGGTGCGGCCGGGAAGGCCGCAGCGGCTAGAATTGTAGCCTCGGGGCGCCGCAGGTCGGTGCCAGGGCCGTGAACGCGAAGCGAGGACGTGGATGGCGGTGATGGACCGGATCCGGGCCGACTTGGAGGCCCACCCGCTCGTGCTCTACATGAAGGGCACGCCCGAGGTGCCGATGTGCGGCTATTCCAAGCGTGCGGTGGACGCCCTGCGCGCGGCGGGTGCCCGCCACTGGCATGCCGTCAACGTGATGGCCGATCCGGAGGTCCGCGCGAACCTGCCGCGCTACGCCGATTGGCCGACGTTCCCGCAGCTGTTCGTGAACGGAGAGCTG
>JAJTHD010000199.1 GCA_021297925.1 Lysobacteraceae bacterium | reverse complement strand
GCCGGACCGTTTCGCGAACGGCGACCCGTCGAACGACCGTGTGCCCGGCATGCTGGAAGCCGCCGAGCTCGGCAACGGCGCCGCGCGACAAGGTGGCGATATCGCCGGCTTGGCGAATTCGCTCGACTACATCGCCGGCATGGGCTTCACCATGGTCTGGCCGACGCCGGTGGTGGAGAACAACCAGCCCGCATTCTCGTACCACGGCTACGCCATCACCGACCTCTACCGCGTCGACCCGCGATTCGGCAGCAACGAGGACTACCGCGACTTCGTCGCGAAGGCCCGCGCCAAGGGCGTCGGCGTGATCCAGGACATCGTCCCGAACCACATCGGCCACCATCACCCCTGGGCCAATGACCCGCCCACGCCGACGTGGATCAGCAACGGCAACCGTTTCATCGAAACGCAGCACGGGCGCACCGCCGTCACCGACCCCTACGCGCCGAAGGTCGACATCGAGAACTTCCAGCACGGCTGGTTCCACACCACGATGCCCGACCTCGACCAGCGCGATCCGGTGCTGGCGCGCTATCTCGACCAGAACGCCATCTGGTGGATCGAGTACGCCGATCTCTCCGGCCTGCGCGTCGACACGTATGGCTATTCGGACACGGCGTTCCTGCAGGGCTGGATCAGCGCCATCCTCCGCGAGTACCCGCGCTTCACCATCGTCGGCGAGGAATGGAGCAACAACCCGGCGGTCGTCGCGCACTGGCAGTTGCCCGGCATGGATTGGGCGGGCGAAGTTCCAGGCACACCGAGCCTGATGGACTTCCCCTTGAGCGAAGGCATCCGCAAGGCGCTCACCGAGCCGGAGGGCTTCACCACCGGCATGGGTCGCATCCACGAAATGCTCGGCAACGACCGGCTCTACGCCGACCCGTCGCGCCTGGTCGTGTTCGAAGGCAACCACGACAAGCCGCGCATCTTCAGCATGCTGCGCGAGGATCCGGCCGCGCTGCGCGTCGCCCTCGGCCTCGTCGCCACCCTGCCCCGCGTCGCGCAGTTCTACTACGGCACTGAAGTGCTGATGACCAGCCCCGTCGAGCGCGACGACATCGCCGCACGCCGCAACTTCCCCGGCGGTTGGCCCGGCGATGCCGCATCCGCCTTCACCGGCAAAGGCCTCACGGCAGAACAGCGCGCACTGCAGGACTGGATGCGCCGCCTGCTGCGCTGGCGCGCGGAGTCGAAGGCGATCGCCGAGGGCCGCTTCCTGCACTACCAGCCGCGGCAGGGGGCGTATGTGTACTTCCGTCGCGCGGACGACGAGGCCGTGATGGTGGTGGTGAACCGCGGCAGCGCGCCCTTCGTGTTCGAGCGCGAGCGTTTCGAACAAGGCCTCGAAGCCGCGCAGAGGGCAAACGACGTGTTGGAAGGCAGGGCCATCGACCTCAACGCGAAGCCGAGTTTCGCGCCCGGCAGCATCACGATCCTGCGGCTGTCACCGGCCGCCGAGTGAACGCGGCGGGTTGCCCTACCCCCGCCAATTCACGTGGCGTTCCCAGAACGCCACGCTCTTCGCATACGCCTCGCGGTCGATGCGTACGCCGCTGCCGCCTTCGTCCACGCCCAGCGCGTTGCGCATCATCGTGATCGGCACCACCAGGAAGCGCGTGCTTGTCCATTTGCGGTGCACGTGCAGCTTGCAGAACGGCGCATAGCCGTCGAGCACGGCCAGCTTCGGCACCGTGTTCAGATGCTCGACGATCGCGGGAGCGATGCCGCCCGCCCATTGGCGCTACCTTCCCGTGGGCGAGCGGTTCCGATGACAATCCCTCAGCCTAGGGCGGACCCCGACAAAGCAGAGCAATCCTGCGCATCGGCTTCAGGAGGGCTATCGAGCAAGGCGCCAGCATCCGAGAACGCCACGATGCGAACTCGCGAGTTCGAACGTGCATTTCCGGTGGAGACACTTTGAAATGCCGTCTAGGCTTACTGCATGAACGCCATGCTTCAACTCCTGCCGCCTCGCGACGAAATGATTGCAGCAATGCTCGCATGCGACGCGGCTTATGAAGGCGTTTTCTTCACGGCTGTCGTTACGACGCGGATCTTCTGCCGACCGACCTGCTCTGCCCGCAAGCCGTTGCCGAAAAACGTCATCTTCTATGCCAGCGCGAGTGAGGCCCAAGAAGCAGGATTCAGGCCCTGCCTCCGCTGCCGCCCGCTCGAGTTTTACGGCGAATCCCCAGATTGGCTTCGCCCGCTGATGGATGCGGTGGAGGCGGAGCCCGACCGCCGGTGGACGTTTGCTGATGTCGAGACCTATGGCATCGCTCCAGCGCGAGTGCGCGCTTGGTTCAAGCAGCGATTCGGGACCACATTCTCCGAGTACACGCGGGCTCGACGCCTTGGAATCGCCTTGGATCGCCTGAAATCCGGCGCTGGCATCGATGACGTTGCAATGGATTCGGGTTTCGAATCGGTCAGCGGATTCCGCGATGCGTTTCAGAAGACGTTCGGTGTCTCCCCGGGGAAAGCCGATGAACGCAAGGCGCTCTACTACCGTTATCTCACCACACCCTTAGGCCCAATGCTCGCGATGACGGAGGCATCGGGTGTCGTGCTCCTTGAGTTCTGCGATCGCCCGGCACTGCCGAGGGAGTTGGAAGACCTCCGCCATAACCACGGCTATGCCGCGGTTCCAGGCGAACACCCCAATCTTCAAAAGCTTGAGGGCGAACTTTCGCGCTACTTCAACGGACGCCTCTTCGAGTTCAGCGTTCCCATCTATTCTCCAGGAACGGCATTCGACAGAACCGTGTGGGAGGCATTGAGCCGAATTCCCTATGGCGCGACCCGTTCCTATGCCCAGCTTGCTCATGCTGTCGGCCATCCGAGGGCGGTGCGCGCCGTCGCGGGCGCTAACGGTAGGAATCGCCTCGCCATTCTTCTTCCCTGTCATCGAGTAATAGCGTCCGACGGAGGACTCGGCGGCTACGGAGGAGGAATGGCAAGGAAAGCGTTCCTGCTCAAGCTCGAGCGACAGCAAGCGGCGTCTGAGCACGACCAATCCACCAAACGAGAGCCCAAGACATGAACGCAACGCCACTCGCAAGCACCATCCTGAGCAAGCCCGGCCTGTTACGCATTCCCAACGCATGGGACGCTGCGAGCGCGCGACGCGTGGTTTCGGCGGGTGCGCCGCTTCTCGCGACCACCAGCGCAGGTGTGTCTTGGTCTCTGGGCCTTTCCGACGGCGAAGCGCTCACGGCTACGCAAATCATTCAGCGTGCCATCGAGATCCGACGCGTTTGTCCCGGCACACCGCTTTCGGTCGACATCGAGCGTGGCTACTCGAGCTCGCCTGGCGACGTTGCAGATCTTGTCGACGCACTCGTAGTTGCCGGCGTCTCTTCGATCAATATCGAGGATGGCCATGACACACCTGCCGCGTTTGCCTCGAAGATTGCGGCAATTCGATCGAGGCACGATCGCAGCAGTTTGTTCATCAACGCGCGCACGGACGTCTATCTGTTCGGGCTCGTTGCAAGTGAAGGCCGGCCCTCTGAAGTGATCTCGCGCGCCTTGACTTATACCAATGCTGGCTGTGATGGCCTGTTCGTTCCCGGCGCGACGGACGCCGGCGAGATCGAAGCCATAGCGAAATCCATCGCAGTCCCCCTGAATGTCATGGCGCTTCCTGGCCTGCCCGGCGTCAACGAACTGGAGAGACTTGGCGCGCGAAGACTGACGGCCGGCCCCGGTCTAGCGATCGCCGCCTACGCGCGATGCGAGGAGCTGGCTGGAGAATTCATGTCCGGAAACTCGAACGGGATTTGGGCCGCACGCGTCGATTTCTCAACGATGAATGCTTGATCAATGTGCGGCCACGAACGTTCTTGCAAAAGACCAAATCGAGGCGCGCAGGAGCTATGTCGAACGCTCGACCACACCACACGACCCGCATGAGTATGGAACGCCTGATCGAGCTCCGCTTCCACAAACTGAAGTCAGGCAGTGGCGCGACTTTTCACTCGCTCGTCTCGGAGACGAGCGTCCCCCTGATGCAGGCCGCGGGCATGGTCGTCGTCGCCTATGGGCAGTCACTGCACGCCCCCTACCACGACTACCTCATGCGTACCTTCGACAATCTGGAACAACTTCCAGCATCGCAGGAAGTGTTTTGCTCAAGTTCAGCTTTGCGGATGGAGCCACGCGAACAGATCGTTGCCTTGATCGAAAGCGACTCGAACACAACGCTGTCGCTCCCCAATGCAGCATTGAGCCGCGACGGGGAATTCCGCCGTGATTGAACATCTGGCTGGAGGTTTGCTGGCCCTAGATGTGGGGCTTTCAGCAAGCTCGTTCGGCTTCGATAAAGACCGAAGCTTCTACCCGGTCATCCTTATCGTCGTAGCGTCCTACTACGTGCTGGCGGCTGCAATTGCTGGCTCCAACATCGCGTTCTCTTCAGAACTAGCAGTCTTTCTGGTCTTTCTGGGCGTGGCCGTGATTGGGAGCAAGCGGCGGCCGCTTTTGGTTGCCGCAGGGCTGATTGCGCAAGGAATCTACGAAATCTTCCACAGTCACATTGTCGACAATCCAGGCGTTCCGATCTGGTCGCAAGGCTTCCGCCTCTCATTCGACTTCACGGCTGGTACGTATCTCATCGGGCTTTTTGCTTGGCGCCGAAGGCGCAAGTCAGCCAATGTGGCCTAGCATCTTGTTCAAACGGAAAGAACAATCGTCTCGCGATTGATGCTGCCGCTTTACGCAGGCAATCGACTCTATTCGCATCGACCACTAACGCCCCTCGGACGAGAGCTCCGCAGACGAGCGTTGCCCGGTCATCGACCGGCGAGGCTTACCCTAGCCCCGCCAATTCGCGTGGCGTTCCCAGAACGCCACGCTCTTCGCATACGCCTCGCGGTCGATGGGTACGCCGCTGCCGCCTTCGGCCACGCCGAGCGCGTTGCGCATCATCGTGATCGGCGCCATCGGGATCTCGGCCGGCTCGCTGGTGTACATGCAGCCGACGATGCCCCAGTCGGCGTCGATGGGCGTGCCCTCCTTCGCCATCTGCTCGCGGTCGTAGAGGATCACCACGAGGTAGTCGGCCACCGGCGGCTCCACGCCCTCGAACCAGCGGTTCAGCACCGGCAGTTCGGCCTTGGTGCGTGCCTCGTAGGCCGAGCGCAAGAGGTGGCGGTTGTCGTCGGTGATCGGCACCACGAGGCAGCGCGTGCTGGTCCAGTTGCGGTGCACGTGCAGTTTGCAGAACGGCGCGTAGCCATCGAGCACGGCCAGCGGTAGCACCGCGTTCAGGTGCTCGACGAACTGCTCGGGCGTGATGTCCTGGATGGTGTTGCGGCGCGGCTCGCGCGGGAACAGGCGGGGCTTGGCGAAATCGGTCAGGACGATGGGCATGCGGATCGGCGACGGCGGGGCGGCCCGTGCAGGATAGCGCCCGTCCGATCCGCCACGGATCAAGCGCCGCCGGCGTCCCCGCCTGCCGTCGCCTGCACCCGCTTCAGCACCTGCGTGGTCGAGAGCACCTCGACCTTGCCGCCGGCGGCTTCGAAAGCCGCGAGGTGCTCCGCGACATGCTCGCTGGTCAGCTTGCGGGGGTTTTCCTCGCGCCGCAGGTGGGCGGTCGGTGCCGCCGTGGCGCGGGACAGGGTCTTGCGGGTCATCCGGTCTCTCCTGACAGGTGCAGCGGAATGGTCCGGTCGATGCCGCGCGCATAGTCCTCGCGCACGGCCTCGCAGTAGGGGCCGCCCATGTGGAACCGGCGGCAGGTGTCGGGGCGCGCGTCGTAGATCGAGCAGCGCATGCGCGAGGCGTCCATCGCCACGCACCAGCCGTCCTCGCCGCGCGCCATCACGAGCATGCCGCCGACTTCGGTCGTCAGGTGCGGCGCGATGCCGTCCTCCGGCTCGACCATGACAAGGAGCCGGCAGCAGACCGCGTCACAGCTCGAGCATTCCGCCTTCGCCGGCGCGGCGACGGTGGCCATCAGGCGGCCACCGCCACGCGCCGGTAGCGGAAGGTCCGCAGGTCGTCGCGGGCCCCGTCGGTGAAGGTCGGGTCCGGCTCGAAGCCGCGGGCCAGCAGCTCACGCGCCAACCGACCGGCATGGCCGCGGCCCGGGTCGGTCAGCACCACGCGGGCGTCGTCCGCCGCGTAGGCGAGGATCACCTCGGCCAAGCGTTCGGCCTGCCCGCGTTCGTAGAGCACGTCGCTGGCGATCACCACGTCGAAGCGCCCGAGGTCGGGGCGCTGCCGCGTCCAGTCGAGGCGCCGGTAGTGCACCGCCGGCAGGTCGTTCAGCGCCGCATTATAGGCGAGGAAGGTCTCGGCCAGCGGATGGATGTCGGTGGCCACCACCGTGGCGCCACGCCGCTGTAGCACCAGGCTGGCCAGCCCGATGCCGCAGCCGAGCTCCAGCACGCGGCAGTCGGCCACGTCGAGGTCGGCCATCGCCTCGGCGAGCCGCTGGCCGGACGGCCAAAGCTGCCCGAAGAGCGGCCACTGGGCGCAGGAGATGCCGGCGCGCTCGGCGTCCCCGTCGGGGTCGGCGAACTGCTGCAGGTCGCTCAGGACCCGAAGGCGGAAGGGGTCGCCGAGCACGTCGACGTCGATGACACGAGCGGAATAGCCGGACACACCGGAGCTCCCGTGGGGGCGTCTGCCAGAAACGGTGACGCGTGGAAGGGAGCGAAACGGGCGGCGGCAGGCCGAGCGCGGCGCGCGAAGGGAGCGTGAAACGGCCCCATCCTACGCGGTTTCGGGCCGGGCACCGTGAACGGCCGTCAGGCGCAGGTACGGCGGAAGATCGCACAGCCCTCCGCCCGGCCACACTCATAACGACCGGACCGACGCCTCGTCGGCGGCGCGACACGGCCGATCCACCGAAGGCGTCGGCTCGGTGCGACCGCACTCCAGCGATGCCGCCTTCGCCAAGCTCTGCTCCACCGGCGTCTGCACGGCCTCGGCGGTCTTCACCCCCACCCAGTCGTGGGGTCGATCCGCCGGACCCGAATAGGCGAACACGTACTCGCCCGGCTCGGCCCGGCTGCCCTTCTGGCCCAGCACCACGCCGTCGATACGGGTCAGCCCGTTCGCGCGGCATTCGGCGCACAGCGCCGCCGCCACCCGGTCGCTGGCCTCGTCGGGGATGCGGCCCATGCCGCGGTCCATCGCGTGGACGTGATCGCGCATCGCACCATACAGCCGGTCGTGCAGCAGCGCGGTGTCGCCCGGCGTCAGGCCCGACGGGCCCGGCGTGGCTGACGGCGACGAAGGTGCGACCTCCAGCCCCGTCGGCGCCGGGCGGCCGTTCTGCAGTTCGCCGGCCAAAGCGCGCAGCGAGTGCATGCCGGCCTTGCCGTCGATTTCCAGGCCGTGCGCGCGCTGCAGTTCCTCCACCGCGTGCTTCGTGTTGGGGCCGAAGTCGCCATCGGGCTTGAGCGGCTGGCCGCCCTTGCCGGTGTAGCCGGCCTGGATGAGTTGGCGCTGCAGGGTTTCAACGCCGATGCCGCGGTCGCCGAGGTTGAACATCCCGTCGGCGAAGGCGGCCTGAGGTTGCTGGCTCACGATCCTTTGCCCAGATTCAGGAACCTCGCGCCCAGAGCGGATCGCTTCGATCGTTTCAGGCGTCAGATACGTCGACCATTCGGCAAAGCGCGTTCGACGATCCGCTTCGCCGTTTCGCCCACCGTTGATGGCCAGCATCGACTTTTCGATATCCGCTCGTGCCTCAACAGGCACGGCGGTTTTCCAGAAGTGGACGGCAATCTTTTCCGCGTTCTCCGGAATGGCGGCTCGCTCCGGATGATTCACAAGGTCGAGGCCCAAGGCCTCTCCCACTCGTTCGTAGTTGTCGCGCCCCGTCAGCTGGGTGTAGCCACGCCCACGGAAACGATATCCATCTCCCGCATCGTCGTTTCCCATTCTTGCCCCGTACATCATCCGAGCCAGTGACTCGGGCTGGCCCGACAGCGCCTCTAACCGAGCCCCATCGAGCTCCTCAGGCGAGTGACGTCGGTGAGCGGACGCCACTTTGATTTGGTCAATGCTCTTCGTGTAGCGAAAGCTCTCCTCAAGGCGCTGCAAATCAAGCGACTCGTGAGTCATGTTGGCCATGAAGGCCGCGAGTTCATCCGGCCGATCAATCCCTGCGTTGATCGCCGTCTGGATCAACGAAATCTCTCTTGCGTTCGGCATGGTCGACCCCTACTCGCCCGCAGGATCCGGAAGGCCGGACGCCTTGGGATCGAAGCTCGAAAAGTCGGCCGGAGCGACTGTGGGGGCCTTCAGGTCCACTCGCCCCATCGTGCCGTCCGAACGGAAATCCCCCAAAGCGAGGTAACGGTCGAGAACCATTCCATCCTTGGCCCCATCCCAACGAAACACATAGGTCTTCGACCAGCGCTGGGCGATGCCGCCCTCGTTGGTGATGGTCAGGCTCCCGGGCTCGGCCGCCACCTCAGTTAGGCCATCGCCGTAAGCGCCTCCACACACCTCGCAGGCGCCGACCTGGTGATTCCTTGCGGCCTCCCTGTAGCCACCGCCACGCTGCGCGAGCTGCAAGGAAATGATG
>JAJTHD010000063.1 GCA_021297925.1 Lysobacteraceae bacterium | reverse complement strand
GTCGAGCCGAACCTCGGCGCCGGGGTAGGGCGGGCCGACGGTGCCGATCTGCTGGTGGCCCTTCACGTTGGTGTGGGTGACGCCGCAGTTCTCGGTCATGCCATAGGCCTCGAGGATCTCGAGGCCGAGGCGCTTGTACCACTCGAGCATCGCCGGCGGCATGGTCGCGGCGCCACCACCGGCGTAAATGCACTGGTCGAGGCCGAGGCCCTTCAGCACCCTGCGCTTCACCAGCCAGCCGATGACGGGCAGCTTGAGCAGGCGATCCAGCTTCGCCGCCGGCACCTTGGCCAGCACGCCCTGCTGGAACTTCAGGTACAGCCGCGGCACCGAGGCGAAGCGGGTAGGGCGCGCGCGCTGCAGGTCGGCGATGAAGGTGTCGAGCGACTCGGCGAAGTACACCTCGTAGCCGGTGGCGAGCAGCGTGTGTTCGAGGAACGTGCGCTCGACGATGTGCGACAGCGGGAGATAGGAGAGCAGGCGATCGCCGGGGTGGAAGGGCACGCGCGCCAACACGGCGGCGGTGGCGGCGGCGAAGTTGCCGAAGGCGTGCATCACGCCCTTCGCCATGCCGGTGGTGCCCGAGGTGTAGATGATCGTGGCGAGCTCGTCCGCCGCGCGCGTTGGCGTGCCGGCCAGCGGGCCTTGGGCGGCGCAAGCGGCGTCCCAGCCGCTGAAGCGCCGCTTCGCGCCTTCGGGCGCCAGCGGGAACGCGATGCAGGGCAGCTCGTCGGGAATACCGGGTTCAATCGACGCCCAATCGTCGAGCTTGCCGACGAACAGCAGCGAGGCGCCGCTGTGGGCGAGCAGTTCGCGCACCGAGGTGCCGGTGAGCGTGGGATACAGCGGCACCGACACGTGGCCGGCCATCCAGATCGCCCAGTCGGCCATCAGCCAGTGCGCGCAGTTCTTCGAGATGAGCGCGATGCGCGAGCCGGGCGGCAGGCCCAGCGACTGCAGGTGCGCGGCCATGCGCCGGGTCTCGATGAGTGCCTCGCCCCAGGTCCAGTGGCGCACGTCGCCGGGCCCATAGGGCTGCACGAAGACGCGCTTGCCGGGCGAATGCCGCTCCCAGTGGTAGAGGCGCTGCAGGGCGAGGGTGTCGGCGTGCGGAGCGGCGGTCGGGGTCATGGCGGGTCGGCGCGGGCAGGTCGCCCCAGCCTTGGCCGAGCCGCGTGCACGCCGCGTGGTGGCGCCGCCACGCCCCGCGCACGCCGGGGCGGGCCATAATCCCGTGTCTTCCGGAGCCGTCCCTTGATTCCCCAATTCCCCATGAAGCTGGTGGCCAAGCGCATGCTGGCCCCCGCTGTCGCCCACCTGAGCTTCCAGCGTGCCGACGGGCAGGCGCTCGACTACATCCCCGGGCAGTTCATCCAGATCCACCTCATCGGGCGGGACGGCGAGCCGACCAAGCGCAGCTACTCGCTGGCCACCATCCACGACCATGCGATGGGTCCGGGCGAGGCGGTGGATATCGCGGCGTCCTTCGTGCCGGGCGGCACGGCCACGGCGCTGTTCGAGGGCCTGAAGGACGGCGACGAAGTGATGGCGAGCGGCCCGTTCGGGCGCTTCTGCCTGCTGCCGAACGACGCCAACCGCCGCTACCTGCTCATTGCCACCGGCACCGGCGTCACGCCCTACCGCTCGATGCTGCCGCTGCTGGAGAAGGCCATCCTCGAGCGCGGCGTGCACGTGTTGGTGCTGTTCGGCGCCCGCAGCGAGGCCGAGCTGATCTACGCCGACGACTTCCGCGCCATGGCCGCGAAGCACCGCTCGTATTTCCGCTTCGTGCCCTGCTATTCCCGCGAGTTCAACGAGGCCGCCGGCCCCGACGCGCGCCGCGGCTACGTGACCGAGCAGATCGCCGCGCTCGAACCGCAGGCCGACGGCGACATCGCCTACCTCTGCGGCAACCCGAACATGGTCGATGCCGCGTTCGAGGCCTTCAAGGCCGCGGGCCTGCCGGTGCCGCAGATCCGGCGCGAGAAGTACGTGTCGGGCAAGTAGGGGCCGGCGCGTCGCGGCCCTTGTCGGGTCGGGAGTGCAGGGGGGTGTAAAGGACGCTTGACATCGGGCGGCAGGCGCGGGACGATGCTGTCAAGCGTCCTTGACAGCCCGCCGATGAACCCCTTCCTCGACCTCGTCCGCTTCACCCCGAACGAGAAGCGCTACTACCGGCGCAGCGTCGTCCCAACGGTCGCGTTTCTCGCGGTGATGGCCTTGGCCGCCTGGCTGGTCCGCGAACATCGGGCTGACGCGCCCTTCGCCCTGCTGGCGGGCATCGCGCTGCTGCCGGTGCTTCCAATGGGCTGGATGCTGAAGGTCTACATCGACTACTTCGTGGCCTGCGACGAGTGGGAGAAGCTGGTCGAGGTCTACGGCATCTGCCTGGGCGTGCTGCTGGTCGGCATGGCCTATTTCGCCCTCGGGCTGCTGGGCCTGTTCAGGCTGGTCGTGCTGGACGGCGCGCTGTTGGCCTACGGCATGCTGCCGGCGGTGATGCTGGCCTACTCGCTCGGCAAGGTCTTTGGGCGCTGGCGGCACGGCTGATGCGCAACGTGATCCGCGAGCGCCGGGAGGCACGGGGCTGGTCGCAGGGCGAACTGGCCGACCGGCTCGCCGTCTCGCGCCAGACCGTCAACGCCATCGAGACGGGCAAGTACGACCCCAGCCTGCCGCTCGCCTTCAAGCTGGCCCGCCTGTTCGGCGAGCCGATCGAAACCCTCTTCGACGACACCCCCTGACCCATGGACGCCACCCCCCCGCCGCCCGTCGAGAACCACCCGTCGACCCCAGATGGCGACTTCCTGCCGCTTCCCGATGCGCCGGTGGCGCCGACGTCATCGGCGCGCGTGGTGTTCGGCGCGCTCGGCGGCGCGGCCTTCGGTGCAGGACTCACGTTCGGCGGCATCGAGGCTGCAGAGGCCTTGGCCATCGACTGGCGCGCGCTCTTTCCGGAGGGGGCCGGCGTTGGTCGGTGGCTGATCGGCGCGTTGCTGCTGCTCGTGGCCTTCTGGCTGCAGGTGCTGCTGCACGAGGCTGGCCACGCGCTGGCGGGCTTGGCCGGCGGCTTGCGTCCCTTGGCCTTCGGCGTCGGGCCGCTCCGTCTCGAGCGGGCGGGCGACGGCTGGCGGTTCCGCTGGGGCGGCGGCGTCGCGGGGATCAGCGGCTTCGCCGCGCTCCTGCCGCCTGCCGACGGATCGCCGTCGCGCGGCGTACAGGCGGCCTACCTGCTGGGCGGCGTGATCGCCAATGCGGTGGTGGCCGGCCTCGCCCTGTGGGCATTGACCGCTTCGCCACCGGAGGTCTCGCGTGGCCTGCTGGTGGCACTGGCCGCGACGGGCCTGTTCCTCGCGGTGGTGAACCTGATTCCCTTCCGCAGCGGGGGATGGCTCAGCGATGGTGCCGGGCTGTGGTCGCTGTGGCGCCAGCCGGGCCTCGCCTTCGCCTCGATCACGCTGCAACAGGTGATGCAGGCGAGCATGGACGGCGTACGACCCCGCGACTGGCCCGCCGCCCTGCTGCCTGCGGACGATGCGCCGTTCGGCGAGCATGGCGACCCCGCGCTGGATGCCGGCATCGCGGCGATGCGCCACGGCCGCGCCCTCGACACTGGCGACGCGGAGCGAGCGGAAGCCGCCGCCCGCTTCCTCCATGCCGCATGGCCGACCGCCTCGCCCCCGCTGCGGCCCGGCTTGGCCGCGACGCTCGCCGTGCATAGCCTGCTGGTTCGCAAGGACCTCACGGCCGTGCGCGCCTGGCGGGAGCGCATGGCCGGCAGCCTGCTCGACATGGGCTGCTACGAGGCCTGGTTCGACGCCGAGATCGCGTGGGGCGACGGCGACGTCGTGCAGGCCCAGGCCAAGCTCGACGAGGCCGTCGCCGCCCTCCCGCGTGTGCACGATGCCGGCACGCGCGAGATCGTCGCCGAGTACCTCGAGGCTTTCCAGGCCCGCCTCGCCGCACACGAGTCCGCGATCTTCCCGCCCCGCACTGAACCCGGATGACCCCGTTGACCCCCCTGACCCCAGGAGACCGCCTCCCGTGATCCGCACCCCCCTTGCCCGCGCCCTGTTGCTCGCGTTGCTCGGCACCGCCGGCGCGACCGAGGCCCGCAGCCTTGGACGCCTCGACTTCGCGCCCTGCAACCTGCCCTCCACCAGCGCGCCCGAGGCCGTCGAGGCCCAGTGCACCACCTTCCGCGTGCCCGAGAACCCAGCCGACCCGCAGGGTCGGCAGATCGACCTGGCCATCGCCTGGGTGCCTGCCGACGGCGAAGCCGAGCCCGACCCCGTGTTCCTGCTGGCGGGCGGTCCCGGCCAATCCGCGAAGGAGGCCTTCCCACAGGTCGCCGGCGCGTTCCGCGACGTGCTCCGCGCCCGCCACGTGATCCTCGTCGACCAGCGCGGCACCGGCGGCTCCGCCCCGCTGTCATGCAAGGACGAGGAGGGGAACAACGCCTTCGGCGACGTCGACGACCCCTCGGAGCAGGGGGCGCGCGCCTTCGCCGAGCGTTGCCTGGCCGACCTGTCCAAGGACCATGACGTCCGCTTCTACACGACGACCGAGTACGTCGCGGACCTCGAGGCGGTGCGCGCGGCCATCGGCGCCGAGCGCATCAACCTCTACGGCGGCAGCTACGGCACCCGCGTCGGCCAGCAGTACGCCAAGGCGCACCCGGAGCGCGTCCGCACGCTGGTGATCGACAGCGTCGTGCCGACCGACCTCGTGCTCGGCAGCGAACATGCCAAGAACCTGGAAGCGGCGCTGGATGCCCAGTGGGCGCGATGCGCCGGCGATGCGGCCTGCGCGAAGGCCGTGCCCGACGCCAAGGCCCTGCTCGCCGAGGTGCGCGAAGCGCTGTCGGCGCCGGCCCTCGCCGCGGTGCGTTTCCGCGATCCGACCAGCGGCGCCTGGCGCGAGGAGGTCCCGACGCCCGGTCACCTCGCCGTCGTGCTTCGCTTCTACAGCTACTCGCCGCTGACCGCGACCCTGCTGCCGGTGGTGCTGAAGCAGGCGCACGACGGGGACTACGCGGCCCTGCTGGCCCAGGCCGCGTTGCTGATGGACCGCGTGGGCGGCTCGATCATGCACGGCATGCAGCTCTCGGTGAGCTGCAGCGAGGACGCCGACGAGCTGCAGGCGGATCCTGCCAACGCGGGAACGCTGCTGGGCGACGAGTTCGTCACCTTCACCCGCGCGCAGTGCGCGGTCTGGCCGCGCGGCCAGCGCCCCGCGGACTTCCGCGAACCGCTGACCGGCGACCTGCCCGTGCTGGCCATCAGCGGCGAGTTCGATCCGGTCACGCCGCCGCGCTACGGCGACCGGGCGATCGCCGGCCTGCCGAACGCGCGGCACCTCGTGCTGAAGGGCCAGGGCCATACCCCGATCGGCGTCGGCTGCATGCCCAAGCTCTTCGCCCAGTTCATCGAGAGCGCCGATGCCAAGGGCCTCGACGCGGCCTGCCTCGACCGCCTCGCCCCGCTTCCCCCCGGCACCGGCCTGCACGGCTGGGAGCCCTGAGGAGATTGCCATGATCGAACTCATCGACCTGCACAAGCAGTTCAAGACCAAGGCCGGCGTGGTGAAGGCCGTCGACGGCGTCGGCTTCACTGCCCGCGACGGCGCCATCACCGGCCTGCTCGGCCCGAACGGCGCCGGCAAGACGACCACGCTGCGCATGCTCTACACGCTGATGAAGCCCGACCAGGGCAGCGTCCGCGTCGACGGCCGCGATGCGTCGAAGGAGGCCGACGCCGTGCGTCGCTCCCTCGGCGTGCTGCCGGATGCCCGTGGCGTCTACAAGCGCCTCACCGCGCGCGAGAACATCGCCTACTTCGGCCGCCTGCACGGCATGGACGAGGCGGCGATCCGCCGCCGCACCGACCTGTTGGCCGAGGCGCTGGGCATGCAGGATGTCCTCGATCGACCGACCGAAGGCTTCTCGCAGGGCCAGCGCACCAAGACCGCCATCGCGCGCGCGCTGGTGCACGACCCGAAGAACGTCATCCTCGACGAGCCCACCAATGGCCTCGACGTGATGACGACCCGCGGCCTGCGCGAGTTCCTCAAGCAGCTGCGCGCCGAAGGCCGCTGCGTGATCTTTTCCAGCCACATCATGCAGGAGGTCGGCGCGCTTTGTGACCACATCGTGGTGATCGCCAAGGGGCGCGTCGCCGCGCAGGGCTCGCCGGACGAACTCCGCGCGCTCACCGGCGAAGCCAACCTGGAAGACGCCTTCGTCAAGGCCATCGGCTCGGAGGAGGGCCTGCACGCATGAACGCCTTCAAGACCCTGTGGGCCGTCGCGACGAAGGAGCTCGTCGAGATTTTCCGCGACCGCAAGATCCTCATCAACGGCCTGCTGCTTTCGCCGCTGCTGTTCCCGGTGCTGATCCTCGGCATGGGTTCGCTCGCCGAGAACCGCGCCAGGACCCAGCTGGAATCGCCGTTGAAGCTGCCCGTCGTGAACGCGGACGTGGCCCCGAACCTCGTCGCCTTCCTCGCCACGCAGAACATCGTCGTCGAACCGGCGCCCGCCGATCCCGACGCGCTGATACGCCGACAGGACAAGGACGTGATCCTGCGCATCGACGAGGCCTACGCCGAGGACTGGCGGGCCAGCCGCGCGGCGACCGTCGAGATCCTCCACGACAGCTCGCGGCAGGATTCGCAGATTCCGGTGCGCCGCGTCGAAGTCGCCCTCGAGGCCTACAGCCAGCAAGCCGGCGCGATGCGGCTGATGGTCCGCGGCGTCGATCCCTCGCTGGGCACCGCGATCCGCGCGACCTACCGTGACCTCGCCACGCCGGAGGCCAAGCGCGGCATGGCGCTCGCCTTCCTGCCCTACCTGCTGATCCTCTCGGCCTTCCTCGGCGGCGCCTACCTCGTGATGGACGCCACCGCCGGGGAGCGCGAGCGCCAGTCTCTGGAACCGCTGCTGGCCACGCCGGCGGGCCGCGGCGCCATCATGAGCGGCAAGATCGCGGCGGCCTGCGCCTTCGGCATGCTGGGCCTGCTGCTCACGCTGCTGAGCTTCAAGATCAGCTTCGGCTTCGTCGACAGCGGCCCGCTGAAGGGCGTGGACGTCTCGATGCTGGCCGTGGCGAAGCTGCTGCTGGTGCTGCTCCCGATGGTCCTGCTGGGAACGACCCTGCTGACGCTGATCTCGGCGTCGGTGAAGACCCTGAAGGAAGCGCAGAGCTACATGGCCTTCCTGATGCTGCTGCCGATCCTGCCGACGATCATCCTGCTGGTGAACCCGGTCAAAAACGCGCTGTGGATGTTCGCCACCCCCTTCCTCGCGCAGAACCAGCTGATCCTGATGGTGCTGCGGCAGGAGACGATCACCCCGACGCAGTGGGGGGTCTACCTCGCCGCCGGCTTCGGTGTCGGCGCCCTGCTGTGGGGCATCGCCGCTAGCCTGTACCACCGCGAGAAGCTCGCCATCTCCGCCTGATCGCCACGGCCGTCGCCGCGACCAGCAGCCCGGCGGTGGCCACGGTCACCGCCAGGTCGGCGGCGCTGTGGTAGCCCTGCGCCACCATGAAGGCGTGGTAGGCCAGTGCAATGCCGGCAGCGAGCGGCCAGGCACGCGGATGCCAGGCGAGCACGGTGGCCCATGCCGCCAGGTGCACTGCGCCGTGGGTGCTGAAGTTCAAGTCGAAGCGGTCGGCCAGCCCCAGCACCCGGTCGACGTGGGCCGTGCCGTAAGCCAGAACGAGCATGATCAACAGGGTGAGGGGCAGGCCGATGGCTTCGCGGGTGCGGCCTGCGCGGATCGCGAGGACGAGCAGCACCAGCAGGCCGAGGCCGAGGGCCGGGTTCACCAGGTCGGCGAACGGGTCGAGCGCTGGCCACCGCAGGTCGGTGGCCGCGGCGAGGGTCGGGGCAAGGGGGGCGTCGGAGCGCATGGGTGTCGGGGCTCAGGTGCCGCGCGGCTTGGCGCGGTGCGTGGCGGTGGCCGTCCACGGATCATCGGGCCACGGGTGCCGCGGGTAACGGCCCTTCATGTCCTTCTTCACGTCCGGGTAGGCGTTGTTCCAGAAGCTCTTGAGGTCCTGCGTGATCGCCAGCGGCGCACCGCCGGGCGAGAGCAGGTGGAGGGTGAGGGGCACGCGGCCGTCGGCGATGCGCGGGGTGTCGGCGAGGCCGAACAGCTCCTGCAGCTTGCAGGCCAAGACGGGACGCTCGCCGTGCGCGTAGGTGATCGGCCGTTCCATGCCCGAAGGCACGGTGATGCGGCGCGGCGCCATGGCATCCATCTTCGACTTCAGCGACCCGTCGAGGCGGGATTTGAGCGCGTCGCCGAGGTCCTCTTCCGACAAGGCATCGAGGCGCGTCTTGCCGTTGAAGGCGGGCTTCAGCCAGTCGTCGAGCGAAGCCAGTAGGGCCTCGTCGCTGGCCTCGGGCCAACCGAGCTCGGGCATCCAGTCGCGCAGGCAGCGCAGGCGTTCGAGCCATTGCTTGAGGCCTTCCGTCCACGGCAGGGCCTCGAGGCCGAGTTCGCGTACGGCGTCGGTGAGCGCCTGCGCGGCGCGCGCCGGATCGGGGCGACCGGCCGGCTTGCTCTCCAGCACGATGCGGTCGAAGCGGCGCTCGCGCCGGGCGACCAGCGCGCGGGTGTTCGCGTCCCAGCGCACGGTGTCCTCCTCGACGAAGCGCTCGGGGAACTCGCGCTGCAGGCGGGCTTCGTCGACCGGCGCACCGCGGAGGATCAAGCCATCGCGCGCCTCGAAGCGCAGCTCGCTGGCGACGATCCACGGCTCGCCGTACAGCGCGGAATCGTCGAACACCCGCGCGCTGCGGCCGTTGCTCAGGGCGTAGCGGCGCGGATCGGTGGGGTGTTGCACGCCGATGCGGTCGGGGAAGGCGTGCAGCAGCAGATCGCCCAGAAGATGATTGGGTGCGTCCTTCGGCGGCATGGCCTCGCAGCGCAGGCGGCGGCGCCACTGCTTGGCCTGCGCATCGATCGCCGCGAGCCCCGAGCGCGAGGCCTCCGGCGGCGTGCGGCCGGCACGGAACGCGGCCAGCGCCTGCCAGCGCGCCGCCACGTCGTCGCGGCGCGGGCCCTTCAGCGGGTCGCGCGCTTCGACCAGTGCCGCGAGGTCGCAGGCCAGCGCGGTCTCGGTCGGGTCACTCGGCGCCAGCAGCATGGCCGCGAGGCGGGGATGCGTGCCCAAGGCCAGCACCCGCTTGCCGAAGCCGGTGATCCGGCCGGTCGCATCGAGCGCGCCGAGGCTTTTCAACAGATCAATGCCGGCGGCCAAGGCGCCGCGCGGCGGCGCATCGACGAAGCGCAGGTCGGCCTCGCCCCAGGCCGCGAGCTCCAGCGCGAGGCCGGAGAGTTCGACCTGTGAAACTTCAGCGCGACGGTTCGGCTCCAACCGATGCGACTCCGGCCACAGGCGGTAGCACCAGCCCTCGGCCACGCGGCCGGCACGACCGGCGCGCTGATCGGCGCTGGCCTGCGAGATCGCCACCGTGTCCAGCCGCGAGAAGCCGGAGTTCGGCTCGAAACGCGGCTCGCGCGCGAGGCCCGTGTCGATCACCACGCGCACGCCGGGCAGCGTGACGCTGGATTCGGCGACGTTGGTGGCCAGCACCACGCGGCGCTTGCCGTCCGGGTCGGGGTTCAGCGCCGCCGACTGGGCTTCCACCGGCAGCTCGCCGTGCAGCGGCAGCAGGCGCACGTCGGCGGGGATGACCGGCTCCAGCACGCGCATCGCCTCGGCGATCTCGCGCTGGCCCGGCACGAACACCAGCAGGTCGCCGGGGTGCTGGGCCAACGCGTGTTCCACGCAGCGGCGTAACTGCGCGGTCGCCGGCTCGTCGCGGCGCGCGGGGAAGTGGCGGGTGGTGACGGGATACGCCCGGCCTTCGGCGGTGAGGCGCGGCGCGTCGAGGAAGCGCGCCAAGCGCTCGCCGTCGAGCGTGGCCGACATCACCACGATGCGCAGGTCGGGGCGAAGCTGCGCCTGCACGTCGAGCGCGAGCGCCAAGCCGAGGTCGGCGGCAAGATGCCGCTCGTGGAACTCGTCGAACAGGATCGCCGCGATGCCGTCCAGCGTCGGGTCGTCCTGGATCAGCCGCGTGAGGATGCCTTCGGTGACCACCTCGACCTGCGTGGCTGCCGACACCTTCGCTTCGAAGCGGATGCGGTAGCCCACCGTGCGCCCGACGGCTTCGCCCAGTTGCTTCGCCATGAAGCCGGCGGCGGCCCGCGCGGCGACGCGGCGGGGTTCGAGCATCAGGATCTTCCCGCCCGCGCGCCACGGCGCGTCGAGCAGGGCCAGCGGCACCTGCGTGGTCTTGCCCGCGCCGGGCGGCGCTTCGAGCACGAGCCGGGGCTGCGCGATGAGCGATGCGCGCAGGTCGGGCAGCAGGGGCTGGATCGGAAACGCGGGATGCACGGGAACCGGGGGCGGACGTCGGGCGCGCATTGTGACCGCCTGCGCGTCATCGTCGCGATGTCATCGACCGGCCACGGCCGCGTCATCGGCGGCGGACACCCTGCTCGCCCCCTCCCCTGGAACATCGCCCATGGCCCCTCGCCGCCCCGGTCGCTTGGCGCCGCTCCTCGTGGCCCTGCTGCTGGCCGCCTGCTCGGTCGAACCACCGTCGCCCGAGGCCGCGGCGGCCGCGCCCGCCCCCGCGCGAGCAGCAAACGGTGGCGCGCCCCCGGCCGTCGAGTCCCGGGACACCGCCTCCCTCGAAGCCTTGGCCACCCGGGCGCTGTTGGACAACCGCCTGCACAGCCCGGCCGGCGACAACGCCGTCGAGGCGTCTCTCGCGCTTCGCGAACGGGCGCAGCGTCCCAACCCGGGGATCGAAACCGCTCTGCTCGACCTGTCGCCCTATGTCGTGAACGGGGTGGAGCAGGCCACGGCCGAGGGGGATCTGGGCGAGGCCGCGCGGCGGCTGGTCCTGCTGCAGCGGATTGATGCGGAGGCCCCGGTGTCCACGGCCGCCTCGCCCGCCGCGTCGGCGATGCCCCCGGCCACGGCCCCGACGTCTCCCGCCACCCCGGCGGCGACGCCGGCCACCCGCCGCGTCGTCGCGCAGTCCAGCCCCCGATTCCCGGAGCAGGCCCTGCGCCGGCGTCTCGAGGGGAGAGTGGAGCTGGCTTTGTCGGTGGCTCCGGACGGGCGCGTCACCGGGGCCGAGGTGCTGTCCAGCAGCGACGCCGTGTTCGAGCGCGAGGCCGTCCTGGCCGCTCGCCGTTGGCGCTATGCGCCCGCGGACGCGATGTCCGAGGTGCGGGCGTCGATCGCCTTCCGCCTGCCGGATCCGGCCTGATCGACGGCGGGCCGCCCGGGCCGCTTGACAACACGCTCACGGGCACAAGACCCTGCGAGTTCCCCTTTTGGCTGGCTTCCGCATGTC
>JAJTHD010000082.1 GCA_021297925.1 Lysobacteraceae bacterium | reverse complement strand
GACGTCGGCCATGCCGCAGCCGTGGCAGCCGCCACCGAAGCGCAGCAGCACCACGCCGTCGGCCGTCACTTCCTCGAGGCGCACGTGGCCCTTGTGCGCGGCGAGTTGCGGGTTGATCTCCTTGTCGAGCAGCCAGCGCACGCGCTCGGCGATCGACGCGCCTTCCGTCGGCGCCGCGCCCTTGATCTTCGGCGCGCGGATGTTGAGCTCGCCGCCGGTGGCGTGGGTCCGGTAGTCGATTTCCGCGCCATCGAGGTAGCGCGCCGTGTCGCCGTCGACGAACAGCGTGAACCCCTCGCAATCCACGGCCCATTCATTGCCGTCGAGATCGCCCTTCTCGGCGAACTCCAAGCGGACGTCGGCCCGCGGCGTTCCCGCGTGCAGCGCGGACAACCGGATGCCGACGGCGTCTCCGCCCTGGCTCTCGAGCAGGCGGCGGAAATGGGATTGGGCGGACTCGGTGATCTGGATCATGCGCGTATTCTAGTCGGCCACCGCCGCCATGGGCGTCGAGCCGACGTCATGCGGGGGCGGCCCTCGCCTTCCACGCCCTTCGCAGGTTCCGCCATGACGACCGCCAACGAACTCGCCGCCGCCCACTGCACACTCCTGCGGGGCGTCGAACACCAGCTCTCGCCCGATCGTATCGCCGACCTGCTCGGCGTCTTGCCCGAAGGCTGGCGTCTCGTCGAGGACGGGACGGCCATCGAGAAGACGTTCCGCTTTCCGGATTACCACCGGACGATGGCCTACGTGAACGCGTTGGCCTTCATCGCGCACGCCGAAGACCACCACCCCGACCTCGGCGTGCACTACGACCGCTGCGTGGTGCGCTTCTCGACCCACGACGTGGGCGGGCTGTCGATCAACGACTTCATCGGCGCGGCCAAGGCCGAGGCGCTATTGCAACGCTGAGCATCCTCCACCCGTGGCCTCGCCCCGGCATCGGTCTTTAGAGCGGCGGGGCGCGCGGCGGACTCAGGCCAGCCGGTCGAGCACCGCGCGCAACTCCTCGCTCAGCGGGGCGGTGACGAGGTAGGGCGTCGCGCCACCGTCGAGGGCGAACTCCATCGAGGCCGCGTGCAGGAACAGGCGCTTCAAGCCGACCTGCTCGGCGAGGCGCTTGTTGGCCTCCTTGTCCCCGTACTTCGGGTCGCCGGCCACCGGATGGCCGATGTGCGCGGCGTGCACGCGGATCTGGTGCGTGCGGCCGGTCTCGATGCGGATCTCGCAGAAGCTGTGCCCGCCGCGGCGCTCCAGCACCTTGATGTGGCTGACCGAGGGCTTGCCCTCGGGATCGACGCGCACCATCCGCTCGCCACCTTGAAGCACCGACTTCCGCAGCGGGGCGTCGATGGTGATCGTCCCGTCCGGCACGCGGCCGACCAGCAGGGCGAGGTAGCGCTTGCCCGGGCCTTCGTCGTCCTCGCCGCCGCGCATCAGCGCCTGCAGTTCCAGCAGCGCCGAGCGCTTCTTGGCCAGCACGATGACGCCCGAGGTATCGCGGTCGAGGCGGTGCACCAGTTCGATCGTCTCGTTGGGCCGCAGGGCCCGCAGCCCCTCGATCACCCCGAAGCTCACCCCGGAGCCGCCGTGGGCGGCGATGCCGGAGGGCTTGTTCAGGGCCAGGATGGCCTTGTCCTCGAAGACGATGTTGGCGGCCAGCCGGTCCAGCAGCCCCTTGGGCGCGACCTTGGGCTCCCCCTCCTCCGCCAGACGGACCGGCGGAATGCGCACCTCGTCCCCGGCCTTGATCTTGGTCTCCGGCTTGGCCCGGCCGCCGTTCACCCGCACCTGCCCGGAGCGCACGATCTTGTAGATGATCGAACGCGGCGCGCCTTTCAGCTGGCCGAGCAGGAAATTGTCGAGGCGCTGGCCGCCGCGGTCGTCCGGCACCCGCACGAGACGGACGCCTCCGGTTTTCTCATTCATGGGCGAGACCAGCGGGGTGGGCGGGGCGAGGCCGTTCTGTTAAGCTTCGCGCGCAGGCTAAGGTTCTGTTTCGCTTGGGTTCGGCCGAAAGCCTCCCCCCCAAGCGTCCCGTCGAAACGCGACCACGCCCCCCGGGGGCGATCATGTTAGCGGCTTTCGAACGGGCAAACCCGCCCCCTGCCCCTGCGTCCCGAAGGAAGGCCGGACGGACGCGAGGCAAGCACCGGAGCGGACTGACACCCGGGCCGGAACAGTGGAATACCAAGAAGCGCTCCCGCGGGCATGGCCCGACGGTCCGACGCGCTGGAGAGGTGCCAGGCGCTGCCCCGCAGCGCCGGATGTCGGGCCCCGAGCCGGCGTTCCTCGCGGTAGAGCGCGTGAGGAACCTGACAATGAAGCGGATGCTGATCAATGCCACGCAGGCAGAAGAACTGCGCGTGGCGATCGTGGATGGCCAGTCCCTGTACGACATCGACATCGAGCAGTCGGCCAAGGAACAGCGCAAGTCCAACATCTACAAGGGCCGCATCACGCGGCTGGAGCCGTCCCTCGAGGCGGCGTTCGTCGAGTACGGCGTCGACCGCCACGGCTTCCTGCCGCTGAAGGAAATCGGCCGCGAGTACTTCCAGCCCGGCACCCACCCCGACAAGAACACCATCCGCGAGTGCCTGCGCGAAGGCCAGGAAGTGGTGGTGCAGGTCGACAAGGAGGAGCGTGGCAACAAGGGCGCCGCCCTGACCACGTTCATCTCGCTCGCCGGCCGCTACATGGTGCTGATGCCGAACTCGCCGAACGCCGGCGGGGTCTCGCGCCGCATCGAGGGCGAGGACCGCCAGGCGCTCAAGGAAGCGCTTGACGCCATCAACATCCCCGACGACATGGGCGTCATCATCCGCACCGCCGGCGTGGGCCGGGACGCGGAAGAGCTG
>JAJTHD010000220.1 GCA_021297925.1 Lysobacteraceae bacterium | reverse complement strand
TCTTTTTCCGCTTGGGCCTGTGCCTGCGGGGCGGCGAACAAGGCGGCGAGCATCGCAGCGACCAGCGCACGGTGTTGAACAGCGTGGACCACGTACCGGTCTCCATGGCCGACGTCGTCGGCCTTCGGGGCGCGGCGAGGATAGCCGAGCCGCGTGCCGGCACCTACCCGGCGCGCAGTGCATGGCACACACTGGCGACGCATCCCTCGGCGCCTCGACCGCCACACTTCGGAGACCTTGCATGAGAACCGCGACATGGATCGGCGCCCTGCTGGTGTTCGGCCTCGCCACGACGGCGGCGGCCCGACCGACGCCCGGCGCGCCGAGCACGCCCGAACAGCGTGCGGCGGCGTGGCAGCAGCACCAGCGCATGGAAGCGGCGTCGCCGTTCCGCGGCCTTGGCTGGCGCAGCATCGGCCCCACGGAGCAGGGCGGCCGCGTGATGGATTTCGCCTCCGTGCCCGGCCAGCCGTACACCTACTACGTTGCCTACGCGACGGGCGGTGTGTGGAAGACCACCAATGACGGCGGTTCGTTCGAGCCGCTGACCGACCACCTGCCGAACACCGTCGTCGGCGCGATCGCCGTCGATCCGTCCGCGCCCGAGACGCTGTGGGTCGGCAGCGGCGAGCCCAGCGCCGCGCGCTCGAACTATGGCGGCCATGGCGTGTTCGTGAGCCGCGACGGCGGCAAGACCTTTGCGCCCAAGGGACTGGCCGGCACCGATCGCATCGCGTCGATCGTCGTCGACCCCCGCGATGGGCGTCGCGTGCTGGTCGCCGCCGCGGGCAAGCTCTATTCGCCCGGTGGCCAGCGTGGCGTGTTCCTCACCGAAGACGGCGGCGAGACGTGGACCCACGTGCTCGTGCCGTCGAATGACTGGACGGGGGCCAGCGACCTCGTGATCGATCCGAGCCGCCCCGACGTGCTGTACGCGGCGCTCTGGGACCGCCAGCGCGCGCCGTGGCAGTTCACCGAAGCCGGCGACGGTTCGGGCATCCACAAATCGACCGACGGCGGCCGCACGTGGCGCCGGCTCGACGGCGGCCTGCCGCAGGGCGACACGGTGGGGCGCATCGGCCTTGCGGTGGCGCGCAGCCGGCCCGACACGGTGTACGCGACGATCGAACATTGGGCGCCCTTGCCCGAGGCGCTGCAGGACCTCGGTGATCGGCCGCTCTCGCCGCAGCGCCTGAAGGCCATGAGCCGCGAGGAATTCCTCGCCCAGGACCCCGCGGAGATCGAGGGCTTCATCCGCGGCGCCGACCTGCCGGTGGAGCTCGATGCCAAGACCCTCCTCGACGGCGTGCGCGACGGATCGATCACGCTGCCGATGCTCATCAGCCGTCTCGAGGACGGCAACGCCGCGCTGTTCGACAACCCGACCTGGGGCCACACCGTGTGGCGAACCGACGACGGCGGCGCGACGTGGCGTCGCACGCACGACACGCCGATCCGCGAGGTCACCTATTCCTACGGCTACTACTTCGCCGAAGTGGCCGTCGATCCGAGCGACGCCGAGCGCGTCTACACGATGGGCGTGCCACTGATCGTCTCTGCAGATGGCGGCAAGACCTGGGAGGGCTACACCAACCACCCCAGTGTGCATGTCGACCACCACTCGCTTTGGATCGACCCGAACCATCCCCAGCGCCTGCTGCTCGGCAACGACGGTGGCTTGGACGTGAGCCACGACCGCGGCGTGACCTGGCGCAAGCTCGACGCGCAGCCCGTGGGCCAGTTCTACACGATCTATGCCGACATGGCCGAGCCCTACAACGTCTACGGCGGCCTGCAGGACAACGGCACGTGGAAGGGCAGCAGCCGCACGCGCTGGGAACTCGGCGAGGACTGGTCCTTCCTCAATGGCGGCGACGGCATGTGGGTGGCGGTGGACGACGAATCCGGCGACACCTACACCGGCTACCAGTTCGGCTACTACACGCGCATCGATCGCGAGGGCCGTCGCCACGACGTGCGTCCGCGCGCGCCGCTGGCCGACCCGGTGCTGCGCTACAACTGGAGCACGCCGGTCATCCTCTCGCCGCACGACGCGCGCACGGTCTACATGGCGGCGAACCGCCTCTACCGCTCGTTCGATCGCGGCCGCAGCTGGACCGCGATCAGTCCTGATCTCACCCGCTCCACGCAGCGCGGCAACGTGCCCTTCGCCACGATCACCAGCGTTTCCGAATCACCGCTGCACTTCGGCCGCATCGGTGTGGGCACCGACGACGGCCACGTCCACGTCACCCGCGACGGCGGCGCGCGCTGGCAGCAGGTCGATGCCCGGCTTCCCGCGGACCGCTGGGTGAGCCGCGTCGAACTGTCGCGCCATGCCGAAGACCGGCTCTATCTCGCCCTCAACGGCTACCGGCAGGACGACGATCGCGTGTACCTGTACCGCAGCGACGACTTCGGCAAGAGCTGGACGTCGATCGCGGCAGGCTTGCCGTCGGAGCCAGTGAACGTGATCCGCGAGGACACGGTCAACCCGGACGTGCTCTACGTCGGCACCGACCGCGGCGTCTACGTGAGCCTCGATCGCGGGCAAGCCTGGCAGGCCCTCGACGGCGGCTTGCCGAACGTGCCGGTGCACGACCTGTTCGTGCATCCGCGCGACCGCGAGCTCATCGCCGGTACCCACGGCCGCAGCGCTTGGGTGGTCGACGTACTGCCGGTGCAGCAGCTCGACGCCACGGTGCGGGCCTCGGCGGTGCATCTGTTCCACCTCGACGGCCTGCAGGCCTCGCGCGACTGGCGTCGCCGCGCCGATCCGTGGTTCGACCGGCCGGAACACCTGCCCGAGCTGCGCGGCACCTTCTGGGCGAAGCAGGGCGGCACGGTGCGCTTCCGCCTGCTCGA
>JAJTHD010000102.1 GCA_021297925.1 Lysobacteraceae bacterium | reverse complement strand
TCGCCCATCTCGTCGTAGAGCGCCTGCCGCTGCGCGCCCCACCACGCCGGGATGGATTCGAGCGTGCGCACCCAGTTGGTCACACCGAAGATGTTGATGCCGGCTTCGAAGGCTTCCGGATGGAAGGTGAGCGCCGCGGCCGTGATGTAGCCGCCGTAGGAGCCGCCCATCACCGCCACCTCATCATCGGCCACCCAGTCCTGCGCACGCAACCAGTCGCCACCGGCGACGATGTCGCGCAGGTCGCCCTCGCCGTGCTGGCGGTCGTCCATGTGGAAGAAGGTCTTGCCGTAGCCCGACGAGCCGCGGTTGTTGGCGCCGAGCACGGCATAGCCGTGGTTGACGAGGTGCTGGACCATCGCGCTGTAGCCGCGGCGCGTCTGCCCACCCGGGCCACCGTGCACCAGCACGACCGCCGGCACCGGGTTCGCGGCGGACGCGCCCTTCGGGCGGTAAAGCACGGACGGAATCTGCACGCCGCCCTCGGCCGTGTAGCGGATGATCGTCGCCTCGACGAGGTGCGACTCGTCGATGGCCGGATTGAGCGCGGTGGTGAGGCGACGCACCTTGCGGTCGGCGAGGTCGGCGACGAAGACGTCGGACGGCGACGTGTCGGAGGCCACGGTGAAGGCCACGCGCGCCTCGTCGGGCGAGAAGCGCACGCTGCCGATGTCGCCGTCCGGCAAGCCGTCGAACGCGAGTGGCTTGCCGTCGCGGGTATCGAGGATGGTGAGCGCGGTGCTGGCGTCGGCGTTGATCGCTGAAACGCGGTAGCGGCCGCTCGGCGACCACGAAACGAACATCACGTCCCAGTCGGCTTCGATCAGCGGCTTCTGCTCGCCCGAGGCGAGGTCATGCGTCCAAGCCTGGTTGAACTCGCCGTGCGCATTGGTCGCGAACACGAGCGTCTTCGAGTCCGGCGTGAAGCCATAGACACTGGTCGATACCGCGCCCTCGCCCGGCGTGATCAGCGTGGGCTTCCCCTCGCCCTGCAAATCGACGAGGTACACATCGGAATCCGCCGAGGTGTTGGGCTTTTCCATCGCGACCCAGCGGCCGTCGTTCGAGACTTCGGCAGGCAGGAAGCCGCCGGGGTTCTGGAACAGCACGCGGTGCTCGAACGTCGTCGTGTCGTAGGCGAGCACGTCGAAAGCCTGCGGGTCGCGGGCGTTCGAGGTGATCCACAGGGTCTTGCCGTCCGGGCTCAGGCCCGCGAAGCCGGCCTTGAGCGTGTCGCCGGGCGTGAGGTCACGGAGCGTGCCATCAGCCTCGCGCAGGTAAACGTGCGTCAGCTCGTTGCCGCCCTTGTCGCCCTGCACCAGCACGCGGCCGTCGGGCAGGTAGCTCGCGGCGAACACGGCGTCGGTGGTCGAGGCGGTCAGCGGCACCGGCGCGCCCCCGGCCACCGGCAGCGCGTAGGCGTTGAAGACCCCCGTGGCGTCGGAGCTGATCAGCACCGAGCGGCCGTCCGGCGAGAAGGCCAGTCCGCCCGCATCGGCCACGCGGAAACTGGTGGTGTCGAAGAACTGCGCGGCCGTGTACTTCGGCACGGCGTCGGCAGCGGCGGACCCGGCGGGCGCGAGCGCGCCGGCAAGCATCAGGGCAGTGGACAACAGGACGGTGGCACGCATCGGCGGACTCCCAGGCTGGAAACGCCTGCCGAGCCTACTCCACGGACGGCGCGGGCAGCGCCACCGTGGCCTGCGAGCGCAGCGCATCGGCCACGTCTTCCACCGCCGCCAGCATCGGCATGTGCCCGCAACCCTGCAGCATCACGGTGCGGGCGTTGCGCAGTCCGGCGGCATACATGGCCGCCGCGCTGGCATCGATCACTCGGTCGTCGTCGCACCACAGCAGCAGGGTCGGGGCCGCGATGTCCGGCAGCAGCGGCTGCACGGCGAAGCGTTCCGCGCCGCGCAGGCGTGACAGCACCGACTCCTCGAATCCGCGGTCGGCGATGCGACGCGCGACCAGCGCCCGATCCACGGGCCAGGGTACGAGCGGCGGGTTGGTGAACACGAGGCCGAGGTAGCGATCGAGCGAGGCGCGGTCCTCGACGGCGAACGGATGCCCACCCGCCAGCACCGCGCGGCCGAAGGCGTTCTCCTCGAAGGGTACGCCGGCGGCGGACATCAGGGCGAGGCGAGGCACGAGGTCCGGGTGGCGCGCGGCGACCAGGGCCGTGATGTGCCCGCCCATCGAATGCCCGACCAGCAAAGCCGGCGGGCGCGGCAGCGTGCCCAGCCACGCGGCGATGCGCTCGGACTGCGCCACCACGCCGTAATCGGCCCCGGCGACCCGCGCGCTCCCGCCCCAGCCGGGCAGGTCCGGCGCGATGACGCGGTGGTCGCGGGCGAGGTCGGCCATCAGCGGCAGCCAGTTCTCCTTGCTGCCGGTGAAGCCGTGCAGCAGCACGACGACGGGGGCATCGACCGGGCCGGCTTCGAGCTGGACGACGCGCTGGCCGTCCGCCTCGACGACCTGCTCGCTGGCACCGGCCTGCAGCCGCTGCACGGCGAACCAGCCCTGCAGCGCCCACTCCGGCCGCCACGCGAGCAGGCCGACGACCAGCAGGACGTCGAAGGCGAGCGCCGCGAGGATGATCGTGCGGCGCCGCAAGCCTCGCGGCGCACCGGACGACACGGTCGGCACGCGCGCGGCGCGCATCGTCGCTTACCTCGCGGCCGCGTCGAGCACGGCCTGCACCGACGCCCGGGTGATCGGGTGGTAGCCGGCCGAGGCCTGCTGCAGGACCTGGCGGGCGAAGGCGAGGCCGTCCGGCGTCTCGGCGAGGGCCACGTAGCTCGGCAGGATCAGCTTGCGACGGCCGACCTTGCGCAGGAACTGCGCCAGCGCCGGCCGGGCCTCGAAGTAGCCGGCGCGCACGGTGATCGGGTACCAGCGCTGCGCGATCTCGCCGTTCGGCGTGCCGGTGAAGCGGAACGCCGCATCGAGCTCGACCAGACGCTCGGCGTCGATGTCCGCCGGCAAGCCCTCGAGGAAGTGCACCCACTGCTGCGTGATCCAGCCCCGGGCGTCGAGGTCGGTCGCCGTGCTGCGGCGCTTCAGCCAGGCCTCCCGGGCGGCGTCGACGGCGGCGAGGCGCGTGGACGTGGCCGGGATCGCGGTCTCGGGGATGCCCGGACCGGCGATCCACGCGGCGATCTCCGCCTCGCTGGCCTTGCCCGGCTGGCGGGCCAGCAGCTCGCGGCGCAGGAACACGAGGAAATCGTCGCTGGTCACGCTCTGGAAGGCGTGGGCGTCGAACCACTTGCGCAGGAAGGCGTCGAACGCCTCGCGGCCGTAGCGCTGCTCGAGGAACTGCAGGAACCACTGGCCCTTGATGTAGGCCACGTCGGACAGCGCCTCGTCCGGATCACGGCCCGGCGAGGGGGGCAGGGCCAGCACCTGGCGCTCCGGCGGCAGGTCGCGCAGCACCCCGCGCAGGCCGGCCTGGGCGATGACGTTCTCCATCTCAGCCTGCTCGCGGCCGTAGAGCGCCTCCACGATGCGGTTCTCGACGTAGGTGGTGAAGCCCTCGTTGAGCCACATGTCCTTCCAGCTCGCGTTGGTCACGAGGTTGCCCGACCACGAATGCGCGAGCTCGTGCGCGATGAGCGAGACGAGGGACTGGTCGCCGGTGATCACGGTCGGCGTGATGAACGAGAGGCGCGGATTCTCCATGCCGCCGAACGGGAAGCTCGCCGGCAGGATCAGCAGGTCGTAGCGGCCCCAGCGGTACGGGCCGTAGAGCGACTCGGCGACCTCGATCATCTTCCCGGTATCGGCGAACTCGGCGGCGGCGCGGTCCAGCACCGGCGCCTCGGCCCAGACGCCGGCGCGCTCCGAGATCGCCTTGAAGCGGAAGTCGCCCACCGCGATCGCCAGCAGGTAGCTGGGGATGGGCTGCGGCATCGTGAAGCGGTAGTCGCCGTCCGCCTTCGCGGCCGGGTCGTTGTCGGCGCTCATCAGCGCCATGACGCCCGGCGCGGTGCGGAGGCGCGCCGTGTAGGTGAAGCGCACGCCCGGCGTGTCCTGCAGGGGCACCCAGCTGCGCGCATGGATCGACTGCGACTGGCTGAACAGCAGCGGCTGCCTGCCGCCCGCCGTCATCGCCGGCGTCATCCACTGCAGTCCCGAGGCCTCCGGGGAGGTGCGGTAGCGGATGCGGATTTCCGGCAGGCGCTTCGGCAACGTGATCGTCAGCTTGCTGCCGAGGATCGGGTCGGCCGGCGCCAGCGAGAACGGCACCCGCTGCCAGCGGCCCTCGGCCTCGCGGGCCTGGACGCGCTCGATCGCGAGGTCGCGGGTGTCGAGGACCAGCTCCGCCGGCCCCGGTGCCGCCGGCGTGGCCCAGGCGAGAGTGTGGGTGGCGTCGCCGCGCAGGGTGCGGGAGCCGAAATCGACCCGCAGGTCGAGCGCCGTCGCGGTGATGCGCACGGCCACCGGATCGGCGTAACTGTGTTCGTCGCGGGCGCGGTCGGCGGCGTGGGCGGTGCAGGCGGCGGCGAAGAGGACCAGGGCGATCAGCAGGCGCATCGGGTCGGATCCACGGGGCATCGAGGCACCGAGTGTACCCAATGGCCCCCGGGGCCTCAGACGCGGTAGCCGGAATGGATGGCGCAGATGCCGGCCGAAAGGTTTCGGTAGTCGCAGCGCTCGAAGCCCGCCTCGGCCATCATCGCTTTCAGCTCGTCCTGGGGCGGGTGCTTGCGGATGCTCTCGGCGAGGTACTGGTAGCTGTCCGCGTCGTTGGCGAACAGCCGGCCCAACCGCGGCAGCACCTGGAAACTGTGGAAGTCGTAGACCGGCTTGAACCACTCCGGCTTCACCTCGGAGAACTCCAGCACCAGCGCGCGGCCGCCGAGCTTGAGCACGCGATGCATCTCGCGCAGGGCCTTCGCCTTGTCGGTGACGTTGCGCAGGCCGAAGGCGATGGTCACGAGATCGAAACTCGCCTCCGGGAACGGCAGCGCCTCGGCGTTGAGCTGCACCCAGCGCAGGCCCTTCACCAGCCCGCGGTCGGTGAGTCGGTCGCGGCCCACGCCGAGCATGGCGGCGTTGATGTCGCCCACCACCACCTCGCCGGCGTCGCCGACGCGCGGATGCAGCAGCGCCGCGATGTCGCCGGTGCCGCCGGCGAGGTCGAGCACGCGGTCGCCCTTCGCGACGCCCGATGTCGCGACGAAGTAGCGTTTCCAGACCCGATGCACGCCGAGGCTCATCAGGTCGTTCATCAGGTCGTACTTGGCAGCGACGGAGGTGAACACCTCGCGGACCAGCCCGGCTTTCTCGGCGACGGGCACGTCGCGGAAGCCGAAGTGGGTGGTGGCGTCGGGGCGGGTCGCGTCATTCATGCCGGCATTATCGCATCCATCCCCGGCTCAGCCGCGCGAGAGACCGGCCTCGGCCAGCGCCGCCTCATAGGCGGCCCAGCGCTCGGCCTGCTCGCGACCGAGTTCGTGCAGGTACGCCCAACCGTACAGGCCGCTGGCGTGACCGTCGTCGAAGCGCAGCAGCACGGCGTAGTTCCCGACCGGTTCGACGCCGACGATGCCGACCGTGCGCTTGCCGGCGACCAGCACCTTCTGGCCGGGCCCGTGGCCCTGCACCTCGGCGCTGGGGGATTCGACACGGAGGTACTCGGCCGGCAGGCGGAAGGCGCTGCCGTCGTCGAAGGCCACCTCGAGGATGCGGGAGGCGCGGTGCAGGGTCAGGGCGGTGGGCTTGGGTGTGGTCATCGGCGCATCAGAGCACGTAGCGCGACAAATCCTCGTCGGCGGCCACCGGCCCGAGCTGGGCGTCGACGAAGGCGGCGTCGATCCGCAGCGTGCTGCCGCCGCGGTCCGGGGCCTCGAAGCTGGCCTTCTCCAGCAGGCGTTCCAGCACGGTGTGCAGGCGCCGGGCGCCGATATTCTCCTGCCGTTCGTTGAGCTCGAAGGCCAGCGCGGCGAGGCGATCGATGCCGTCCGGCAGGAACTCGACCTGCACGCCCTCGGTGGCGAGCAGGGCCTGGTACTGCGTGGTCAGCGCCGCCTTCGGCTCGGTCAGGATGCGCACGAAATCGGCCTTCGACAGCGCCGACAGCTCGACGCGGATCGGGAAGCGGCCCTGCAACTCCGGGATCAGGTCGCTGGGTTTGGCGAGGTGGAAGGCGCCCGAGGCGATGAACAGGATGTGGTCGGTCTTCACCGGCCCATGCTTGGTGCCGACCGTCGAGCCTTCGACCAGCGGCAGCAGGTCGCGCTGCACGCCCTCGCGCGAGACGTCGGCGCCGACGGTGTTCTGACGGCGCGCCACCTTGTCGATCTCGTCGATGAAGACGATGCCGTGCTGCTCGCAGGCGGCGATGGCCTGCTGCCGGATGTCGTCTTCGTTGACGAGCTTCCCGGCCTCTTCCTCGACCAGCAGGGGCAGGGCCTGCGCGATTCGCAGGCGGCGCTTCTGCAGGCGCCCCGCACCGAGGCCCTGCATCATTTGCGTGATCTGCTGCGCCATCTGCTCCATGCCCGGCGGCGCCATCACCGGCGATGCGCCAGCGGCGGCCAAGTCGAGTTCGATCTCGCGGTCGTCGAGCTTGCCTTCGCGCAAGTGCTTGCGCAGCTTCTGGCGGGTCTCGGCGTCGGCGGGGGATTCGGCCGGGGCGGCGCCGGCTTCCGCCCCGAAGCCGAAAGCCGGCGGCGGCGAGCGGCGCGGCAGCAGCGCGTCGAGCAGGCGCTCCTCGGCGCGGTCCTCGGCCTGAGCGCGCAGCTTACGCTTGGCCTGGTCGCGGACCATCGCCACCGCGATGTCGGCGAGGTCGCGGACGATCTGCTCGACGTCCTTGCCAACGTAGCCGACCTCGGTGAAGCGCGTGGCCTCGACCTTCACGAACGGCGCGTTGGCGAGCGTGGCGAGGCGGCGCGCGATCTCGGTCTTGCCCACGCCGGTCGGCCCGATCATCAGGATGTTCTTCGGCATCACCTCGTCGCGAAGCGCCGGGTCGAGCTGCATGCGCCGCCAGCGGTTGCGCAGCGCGATGGCCACGGCGCGCTTGGCGTCCTGCTGGCCGACGATGTGGCGGTCGAGCTCCTGCACGATCTCGCGCGGGGTCATGGTCGAGGCGCTCACAGTTCCTCCACGCTGAGGTTGCGGTTGGTGTAGATGCAGATGTCGCCGGCGGTGTTCAGCGCGGCCTCGGCCACGGCGCGGGCGTCGAGGTCGGTGTGCGCGAGCAGGGCGCGGGCGGCGGCCAGCGCGTAGGGCCCGCCGGAACCGATGGCGATCAGGCCGTCCTCGGGCTCGATCACGTCGCCGTTGCCGGAAAGGATCAGCGAATGCTCGCGGTCGGCGACGGCGAGAAGGGCCTCGAGCTTCCCGAGGCGGCGGTCCGTGCGCCATTCCTTCGTGAGTTCGACGGCCGCACGCAGCAGCTGGCCGCCGTGGCGTTCGAGCTTGGCTTCGAACAGCTCGAACAGCGTGAACGCGTCAGCTGCGGCACCCGCGAAACCAGCGAGCACCTTGCCGTTCGCGAGGCGACGCACCTTGCGGGCGTTGGCCTTCATGACCGTGTGGCCGAGCGTGACCTGCCCGTCGCCGGCGACGACGACGCGGTCGCCGCGACGCACCGCGACGATGGTGGTGGCATGGAAAACGGTGGGGCCCATCGCAGCACTCAAGGAGAGGAACCTGCCACGTGGGGTTTCGCTTCCTCCGGCACAAGAGCGTGAAGGGATTCAGGGAGCTCAGCGCCGGCTGAACGCCCTTCTTTGCCCCCCTTGCGCCGCCTCGGAGCACAGGCGGAGAGTCGGTCGGGCACCACCCCCTACCGATGGAGCCTCCGATGACCCCCCGTTGCCTCGTCCTGCTCGCCGCCCTCGTCCCCGCCCTCGCTTCCGCGTCCTCCGGATTCGACCACGTCGATCTCCAGTCGAAGGCGATCCCGGCCGGCACCCGTTTCTACGTCGCCCCCGTCGAAGCCGCGCAAGGCGCCGAGTGGCGCGGCGAAAGTCGCGCGCCGTCGGAGCGCGAACTGGCGCGCCTGCATCGGGCGCTGGTCGACGGACTCGACAACCATCTCGCCGTCGTCGACGGCCCGGCCAGTGGCGTAGTGACGCTGCGGCCCCGCCTCCTCGACGCGGCGAACGGTCCCCGTGACGGCGCGCGGACGGCCGTCAGCATCGGCATCGAAGTTGATGGCTTGCTGGTCGGGACCGTCGCCGACGTCCGGCAGGACGCACCGGGCGCCGTTGCGAAGCGCGAGCCCTTCGCGCCGGTGACGAACCCCTCGCCGCAGGGAACGACCGCCGGCCTTGCCACGCCGCCGTCGGCCGCCCGCGCCATCGCCTATGCGGATCGCTCCACCACGGCCGAATCGCGCTTCAGCCCGGCCCGCGAGGCCTTCCGCACGTGGGGCGATGATCTGGGTACGTTTCTGGCCTCCGACACGTCGATCGCCGCCCGTTGACCCCCGCGCGGTCCCGCCGCGTCCACCGATCCCGAGGAAACGCCCATGCGCACCTTCCTGAGTTTCGCTCTTCTCGCCGCCCTGCCGGCCGCTGCGTTCGCCTTCGACACCGTGCAGGTGGTGAAGCCCGACGCCCTGCAGGGGGTGCAGCAGGTCTACGTCGCCGAGGTCGCCACCGACCTCCCCGCGCCCGCGTCGCGGTTCGACGACCATGGTCCGCGCCCGGTGCGACCGCGCGACGCCGCGACCAAGGCCGCCGACCTGGCGAAGGAACTCAAGCGCGGCCTGGCCCGCGACTTCGAGGTGGTCGCGTCGCCCGGCCCCGGCGTGCTCGTGGTCAAGCCGACGCTGACGCGGCTGGCCTCGAGCCGCCCGACCCTCGCCGACTTCGAACGGGAGCCCGGGCTCTCGCACGAATCAGTGTATGCCGGTGGCGCGACGGTGACGGTGGCCCTCGAGCGCGATGGCGCCACGGTGGGTACGCTGTCCGACACGTACACCGGCACGTTCGGCGACGGCAACCCGCGCGTCGGGATCTGGCAGGACGCCGACCGTGCGTTCTCGCGCTG
>JAJTHD010000106.1 GCA_021297925.1 Lysobacteraceae bacterium | reverse complement strand
GTGACCCTTGACGGTCGCGGTGACCTTGGCGCCCGCGACCTTCGGGGCGCCAACGGTGACTTTGTCACCATCGCCGACCAGGAGGACGTCGTTGATTTCGATGTTGGCGCCCGGCTCGGCGTCGATCAGCTCGACGCGGAGCGTTTCGCCCTTCATCACGCGGTACTGCTTACCGCCGGTGACGACCACTGCGTACATGTTGCGATTCCTATGTAGTTCTTCTTAGGGATTCGGCTGCCGGCTGGGCCGTTGGCCACCCCCACGCTGCACCGGTCGGGCCGGGCTGGACGCAGGGAGTCGCGAAGTATGGGGGAGCGCCCTGGCCCGGTGCAAGCCGCAGATCGTGTTCGTTCAGGCAGGGCCGGCCGCGGACGGCGGGCCCGGACGCCGCCCGGGCGCGACACCCGGCACCCTGCACCCGGCGTCGGGTGCCGCGGGGTCACGGCCCGCCGACACGGGAGGGCTAGACTAGCCGATTGCCCCTGCGCCCAGACTCTCCATGGACCAGATCCGCATCCGCGGCGCCCGCACCCACAACCTGAAGAACGTCGATCTCGACCTGCCGCGGGACCAGCTCATCGTCATCACCGGGCTCTCCGGCTCCGGCAAGAGCTCGCTGGCCTTCGACACCATCTACGCCGAGGGCCAGCGGCGCTACGTCGAATCGCTGTCGGCCTACGCGCGGCAGTTCCTGTCGGTGATGGAGAAGCCCGACCTCGACCACATCGAGGGCCTCTCCCCGGCCATCTCCATCGAGCAGAAATCGACCTCGCACAACCCGCGGTCGACGGTCGGCACGATCACCGAGATCCACGACTACTTGCGTTTGCTCTACGCCCGTGTGGGCACACCGCGCTGCCCCGACCACGACGCCCCGCTCGAGGCGCAGACGATCGGCCAAATGGTCGACACCGTGCTGGCGATGCCCGAGGACAAGCGGCTGATGCTGTTGGCCCCGGTCATCCGCGACCGCAAGGGCGAGCATGCGCAGGTGTTCGACGCGCTGCGCGCGCAGGGCTACGTGCGCGTGCGCGTGGACGGCGTGGTGCACGAGATCGACGCCGTGCCGAAGCTGGAACTGCGGGTGAAGCACACGATCGAAGCCGTCGTCGACCGCTTCAAGCCGCGGCCCGACCTGAAGCAGCGCCTCGCCGAGAGCTTCGAAACCACGCTGAAGCTGGCCGACGGCGTGGCCCTGGTGGTCGACATGGACGACGACAAGGCACCGGCGCAGATGTTCAGCAGCAAGTACGGCTGCCCTCACTGCGACTACTCGCTGCCCGAGCTCGAGCCGCGCCTGTTCTCGTTCAACTCGCCGGTGGGCGCCTGCCCGGCCTGCGACGGCCTCGGCGTCACTCAGGTCTTCGACGCGGCGAAGGTCGTCGGCCACCCGGAACTGAGTCTCGCCAACGGGGCGGTACGCGGCTGGGACCGCCGCAACATCTACTACTTCCAGTTGATCGCAGCGCTGGCCAAGCACTACGGCTTCAGCGTCGACACGCCCTGGCAGGACCTGCCCGCCAAGGCGCGCGACGCCGTGCTGAACGGCTCCGGCGGCGAGGCGATCGCCTTCACCTACATCACCGAGAACGGCGGCCGCAGTCAGCGCAAGCATCCCTTCGAGGGCATCCTGCCGAACCTGCAGCGCCGCTACCGCGAGACGGAATCGCAGACCGTGCGCGAGGAACTGGCGAAGTACATCAGCGACCAGCCCTGCCCCGACTGCGGCGGCGCGCGCCTGAACCGGATGGCGCGGCATGTGTTCATCGATGGGCGCAACCTGCCGGCGGTGGCGCACTTGCCAGTCGACGCCTGCATGGCCTTCTTCAGCGCCCTCACCCTGCCCGGCTGGCGCGGCGAGATCGCGGTGAAGATCGTCAAGGAGATCCGCGAGCGCCTGCGCTTCCTCGTGGATGTCGGCCTCGACTACCTCACGCTCGACCGCCAGGCCGATTCACTCTCCGGCGGCGAGGCACAGCGCATCCGGCTGGCCTCGCAGATCGGCGCAGGCCTCGTCGGCGTGATGTACGTGCTCGACGAGCCCTCGATCGGTCTGCACCAGCGCGACAACGAGCGCCTGCTCGGCACCCTCACCCGCCTGCGCGACCTCGGCAACACAGTGATCGTCGTCGAGCACGACGAGGACGCCATCCGCCTTGCCGACCACATCGTCGATATCGGCCCGGGCGCCGGTGTGCACGGCGGCGAGGTGGTGGGCCAAGGCACGATCGAGGACCTGATCGCCTCCCCGCGCTCCGTCACCGGCCAGTTCCTGTCCGGCGAGCGCCGCATCGACGTGCCGTCGAGGCGCCACCCGCCGCGCAAGGGCGAGTGGCTCCGCCTGCTCGGCGCGACAGGCAACAACCTGAAGGACGTCGACCTCGAGATCCCGGCCGGGCTGTTCGTCGCGGTGACGGGCGTCTCCGGCTCGGGCAAATCGACGCTGATTAACGACACGCTGTTCGCGCTGGCGGCCCGCGAACTGAACGGTGCCGGGGGCACGCCCGCGCCGCACCGCGAAGTGGTCGGCATGGACCTGTTCGACAAAGTGGTCGACATCGACCAGACGCCGATCGGCCGCACGCCGCGCTCGAACCCGGCGACTTACACCGGCCTGTTCACGCCACTGCGCGAGCTGTACGCGCAGGTGCCGGAGGCCCGTGCCCGCGGCTACGCGCCGGGCCGCTTCAGCTTCAACGTGCGCGGCGGCCGCTGCGAGGCCTGCCAGGGCGACGGCCTGATCAAGGTGGAGATGCATTTCCTCCCCGACGTCTACGTGCCCTGCGACGTCTGCCACGGCAAGCGCTACAACCGCGAGACGCTGGAGATCCTCTACAAGGGCTACAGCATCCACGACGTGCTGGAGATGACGGTCGAGGACGCGCTAAAGCTGTTCGAGCCCGTACCCTCGATCGCCCGCAAGCTCGAGACGCTGATGGACGTGGGCCTGAGTTACATCAAGCTCGGCCAGAGCGCGACCACGCTCTCGGGCGGCGAGGCACAGCGCGTCAAGCTGTCGAAGGAGCTTTCGCGCCGCGACACCGGCCGCACGCTGTACATCCTCGATGAGCCCACCACCGGCCTGCACTTCGCCGACATCGAGCACCTGCTGGCCGTGCTGCACAAGCTGCGCGACGACGGCAACACGGTGGTGGTGATCGAACACAACCTCGACGTGGTGAAGACGGCGGACTGGGTGATCGACCTCGGCCCGGAGGGCGGCCATCGCGGCGGCACCATCGTCGCGACCGGCACGCCCGAGGACATCGCCGCGAACCCCGCATCGCATACGGGCCGCTTCCTCGCGAAACTGCTCGAGGCCGCGCCTGCGCGCTCGCCCGCGGCGCCGAAGGCGCGGCGGATGAAGTCCGCACCGCCGCCGCCCGTACGATTGACCGAAGAAGAGAAGATCGCCGCGCTGAAGGCGAAGAAAGCCCTGCTCAAGGCCGCCGCGACGTCGGCGAAGGCCGCGACACCGCCCGCCACCAAGTCCAAGGCCCCCGCATGAAGACCGTGTTCGAGATCGCGATGGACGTGCGCTGGGGCGATATGGACGCCTTCAACCACGTCAACAACGCCAGCTACCTGCGCTACATCGAGGAGGCCCGCGTGGCATGGTTCCGCGCGCTCGTCCCGAACGCCTGGGCCGACGTCGACTGTGCGCCCATCCTCGCCGGCGCGACGGTGAACTACCGGCGCCCGATCGGCTGGCCGGAGCGCGTGCGCGTCACGCTGCACGCGGAGAAGCTTGGCACCAAGAGCCTCACGCTGGGGCACCGGATCGAGAGCGCGACCATGGACGGCGTGCTGTACGCCGACGGCCACACGGTGATGGTGTGGGTGGATCGCGGCGGCACTTCGATCCCGCTGCCGCCGTTCATCCGGCACGCCTGCGAGTAAGGTTCAGCCCTCCGCGTGGACGCGGGCCAGCACCCGCTCCACCGGGGTGGCGAAGCGGGCGTCCCAATCGGCGAGGCGCGGGGCCATCAGGCGCCGCCACAGCGGCGGCACGAGGGCGAGCAGGATGGTCGTCAGGTAGCCCGCCGGCATCAGCGGCGCGTCCGGCATCGGCGCCAGGCGATGGAACGGACGCTCCCCCTCGGCGTGGTGGTGGGAATGCCGCGTCAGGTTGAACATCGACCATGAACTGACGCGGCGGTTCGTGTTCCACGAATGGCGGGGCTGCACGGGCGTGGCCGGGTCGCGTGCCAACCCGTAGTGTTCCATGTAGTTGACGATCTCCAGCAGGGCCTTGCCCCACAGCCCGCAGGCGATGAAGAACGCCGCGCCCGCGAGCCCGCCCATCGCCGCGGCCGAGGCCACCAGCAGGCCCGACAGCGCCCAGCCGCGCAACACGGCATTGGAGGGTGTCCACGGCCCCTCTACGCGCTTGGCCAAGCGCGCGGCCTCGATGCGCCAAGCGCTGGCGTTGCCGTGCCAGGTCGAATGCAGGATGTGCGCGTACACCGTCCGGCCTCGTGGTGCCGAGGCGGGGTCGGCGGGCGTGGCCACCGCGCGGTGGTGGCCGTGGACGTGTTCGATGGCGAAGCTGGTGTCGAAGCTGAACGCGAGCAGCGCGCGACCGATCGCCATCGACCGCGGGTCCCAGGTGCGATGCACCAGCTCATGCGCCGGCACGGTCGCGAGCATTCCGATCATCAGTCCCGCCAAGCCCCAAGCAGCGAGCAGGCTGCCGGGCCCCGAGGCGGCGCGCGCGGCCAGCAGGTCGACGCCGACCAGCGACTGCATCGCCGCACCGAACCCCAGCGGGTCGCCGGGGCTGGCGCGCCACACGGCCACGAACACCACGAGCGCGACCAGCGGCAGCGCGCTCCACAGCAGGGCGGTGAAGCGGCCCGGATGTCGGTACGCCGGCACGCTCAGGTCATCGCCGAGCAGCGCATCGCCGAGGACATAGGCCCCGACGATCGCGAGAAGGCCCCAGGCCGTCCACGTGCCGCCCATCGCG
>JAJTHD010000097.1 GCA_021297925.1 Lysobacteraceae bacterium | reverse complement strand
GTTCATCACCGGCGGGGGCTGCTCGGGCTTCCAGTACGGGTTCGAGTTCGACGAGGCGCGCGGCGAGGACGACCTCGCGGTGCAGCGGGACGGCGTCACCCTGCTCGTCGACCCGCTGAGCCTGCAGTACCTGATGGGCGCCGAGGTCGACTACCGCGAGAGCCTGACGGGTTCCCAGTTCGTCATCCGCAATCCGAACGCCAAGACCACCTGCGGCTGCGGCAGCAGCTTCTCCGTGTGAGCCTCGCCGGGTTCGCCTTCGCCGAAGGCGGCTTCGATCGCGCGGCGCACCTGCGCGATGACGTGGAAGCCCTCGACCGCCTGTGGCTGGTCGCCCGGGTCCTGAGGCTCGATGGCGAATCCCGCGCCCACGAGGGGCCGGACTGGACGGCGTGGCCGCGTGGCGCGGACCTCAGCGACGGACGTCCCGCCGAGGCCCTGTTCCTCGGCCTCGTCGACGGCCATCCCTGCTTCGCGCTGGAGCGGCCCGCGGAGGGTGCGCGCTCCACGGACCTGCGCCGCGCCGGCATGGCGTGGCCGGCGCGGGAGGCCGCCCTGTTCGCCGCGGCCGCCGGCGTGCTCAACGGTGCCCGGCGGCAACGTCATTGCGGTGGCTGTGGTGGTGCCGTCGAGGTCCGCCAAGCCGGCTGGTCGCGGCGCTGTCCGACCTGCGGCCTCGAGGCCTACCCGCGGACGGACCCGGCCATCATCGTCGCCGTCGGCTCGGGCGATCGCCTGCTGCTCGGCCGGCAGGCCCGCTGGCCGGCCGGCCGCTGGTCGGTCGTCGCCGGTTTCGTCGAGCCGGGCGAAACGTTGGCGCAGGCCGTGGTGCGGGAGGTTCGCGAAGAGACGGGGGTCGCCGTCCACGCGGTCCGCTACGCCGGGGACCAGCCGTGGCCCTTCCCCGGCGCCCTGATGCTCGGCTTCTTCGCCGACGCCGATCCCGACGCCCCGGATCCCGTCGCCGGCGAGGAGCTCGAGGCGGCGGCCTGGTTCGACCGCGACGCCGTCCTCGCCGGTCTCGCGGCCAGCGACGCCCCGGAGGGGTCGTCGCCGCCGCGGCTGGCTTTCTCGCCGCGCGTGTCGATCGCCCGGGCGCTGATCGAAGCCTGGGCCCACGGGCGCTAGACTGACCGCCCGCCACGGTTCCCGTCGCCGATGTCCACGACGCTCGTCGCCGTCCTCGTCACCCTGCTCGTCGGCCACTTCGCCGGCCCCCTGCTGGCCCTGCGCCATTACGACTGGTTCGTCGGCCTGGTCGGTGCCGTCGCCGGCCGGGAGGCGACGCCGCGCGCCGGCGCCCTGTGGGCCGCGCTCGCCATCCCGTTGCTTCCGCTCGCCGTGCTGCAGTGGTTCTGGTGGGGCTGGGCGTGGGGCCTGCCCGCGCTGCTGCTTGGCATCGTCGTCCTGTTCTACGCCTGGGGGCCGCGCGACCTCGACCAGGACGTCGAGGCGATCATCGAGGCCGAAGGGCCGCAGGCCCGCCGCGACGCCGCGGCCCACCTGTTCCCGTTCCGCGATGACGTCCGCTGCGACGGCGGCCCCCTCGTCGAGGCGGTGTTCCGCTGTGCGCTGTGGCGCTGGTTCGGTCCCCTGTTCTGGTTCCTCGTCCTGGGGCCGGTCGGTGCGCTCGGTTACCGGCTGGTCGCGCTGTCCGCGCAGGGCGAGGCGCGGCGCCGGCTGGGCGAGGCGCAGGGCCGCACGGCGGCGACGCTGTTGGGCGTGCTCGACTGGCCGGTGGCGCAGCTGATGACGCTGACGCTGGCCCTGGCCGCGGACTTCGATGCGGTCATCCAGGCCTGGCGCCAGTGGCATGCCGACGGCGTCCGGCTCGGCCTCGGCCACCTCGAAGCCGCCGCGCGCGCCAGCGTCGCCGTCGAACTGGCCGAGGACGCGCTGGATGCCGACGACGGCCCGGCGCAGGCGCCGGCCCTGCTCGAGCTACGCGACGCCATGAGCCTGGCGTGGCGCATCCTCGTGATCTGGCTCGGCGTGATGGCCCTGTTCGTGGTCGCCGGCTTCGTCGGCTGATCGATCAGGCCGCGTCGCCGCGGAGCTCGCGCACCCTTGCCTCGAGCCCGGCCGCGGTGGCCTGGTCGCCGCGCACCGGGACATCCGCGACGATCCCGATCCGCGCGCGGAAACGGCGCGGCACGCGCATGCGCCCCAGCGCCGAATCGCGGCGGCTGAACAGGCTGCCCCAGAGGTTCTTCAGGGCCATCGGCACCACCGGCACCGGGCGCGCGGCGAGGATCTTCTCGACGCCCGGGCGGAAGGTGGCGATGCCGCCGTCCTTCGTCAGGCCGCCTTCCGGGAAGAGGCCGACGATCTCGCCCTCGGCCAGCGCGGCGTCGATGCGCTCGAAGGCGCGGCGCATCAGCTCCGGGTCCTCCTTGCTGCCGGCGATGGGAATCGCGCCGGCAGCCCGGAACACCCAATTCATGACCGGGATGCGGAAGATCTTGTAGTACATGACGAAGCGCACCGGCCGCGGGATGGCGCCCGCGAGCAGCAGCGCGTCCATGTAGCCCACGTGGTTGCAGACCACCAGCGCCGGGCCGTCGTCCGGGACGTTCTCCTCCACGCCGCGCACGTCGATGCGGTACATCGCCAGCGTGGCCAGCCACACCAGGAAGCGCATCAGGAACTCGGGCACCAGCGAGAAGATGTAGATCGCGACAACCGCGTTCAGGACCGCGGTGACGAGGAACAGCTGCGGGATGCTCAAGCCCGCCGGGCCCAGCAGCACGATCGCGAGCCCGGCCGCGACCACGATGAAGGCCGCGTTGAGGATGTTGTTCGCGGCGATCACGCGCGACAGCACCTCGCGCGGCGTGCGCTGCTGCACCAGCGCGAACAGCGGCACGATGAACAGGCCGCCGAAGCCGCCGATCAGCACGAGGTCCATCGCGATGCGCGCGCTGCCCTCGGCGGCGAGGAAGCCGCGCCAGTCGAGCGGCGCCGCGCTGCCGGCCGCCACCTGCAGGGCGTGCGCGCTGGCCTCGGGCTGCGCCAGCCACAGGTCGACGCCGAACACCGTCATGCCGATCGCGCCCAGAGGCACGAGGCCGATCTCGACCGTTCGCCGCGACAGCGTCTCGCAAAGCAGCGACCCCGCGCCGATGCCCAGCGAGAACAGGGCCAGCAGCAGCGGGATCACCGTCGCGTCGCCGCCGAGCACGTCGATGGCGTACTTCGGCAGCTGGGCGAGGAACAGCGCGCCGAAGAAGAAGAACCAGCTGATGCCGAGCACCGAGTTCAGCACCGCACGTCGACCCTTCAGCGTGGCCAGCGTCGAGAGCGTGGCACGCAGCGGATTGCGGTCGACCACGAGGTGCGGCGCCGTGGCCGGCGCCTCGGGCACGAAGCGTGCCGCGACGTAGCCGACCACCGCGATGGCGATGACCGCGAGCGAGGCGTAGAACTCGCCGTGGTCGAACTCGCTGATCAGCACGCCGCCGAAGATCGTGCCGACCAGGATGGCGAGGAAGGTGCCGGTCTCGACCAGGCCGTTGCCGCCGGTGAGTTCCTCGGGCTTCAGCGCCTGCGGCAGGATCGCGTACTTGATCGGGCCGAACAGCGTGCTCTGCGCGCCGAGCAGGAACAGCACGCCGAGCAGGAAGGGCAGCGAGTCCAGCCAGAAGCCGACCGCGGCGAGCACGGCGATCACGATCTCCAGCAGCTTGATGCGGCGGATCGAGCGCGCCTTCTCGAACTTCTCCGCCCATTGGCCCGCCGTGGCCGAGAACAGGAAGAAGGGCAGGATGAACAGCGCGCTGGCGAGGTTGGCCCAGAGGCTGCGCTCGTCGTCGCCCAAGCCCACGGCCTTGACGGTCACCAAAATGACCAGCGCCTGCTTGAACACGTTGTCGTTGAACGCGCCGAGCGTCTGCGCGACGAAGAAGGGGGCGAAACGGCGTTGCCCGAGCAGCGCGAACTGGTTCTGCGCCATGGCGCGCTCAGCCCGGCGGCAGCGGCGGCGGGGCCGTGGACGCGAAGGCCGGGCGCGTCGCGAAGGTCGCGTACCAGGCCGCGAGCCCCGGTGCCAGCGGGCGCCACGGGTGGTCGGGCAGGCGGTAATCGAGCCAGCCCAGTGCCGACGCCACGGCGAGGTCGGCCAGCGTCACGCGACCGCCGACGAAGTGCGCTCGGCCGCCCAAGCGGCGCTCGAGTTCGGCGAAGGCGCCGTCGACCTTGGCCCACTGCCAGTCCTGCCACGCGGCGCTGCGCTGCTCCGGCGTGCGGCCGGGCCAGAGGCGTTCCATCCGCACCAGCACGGCGGCGTCGAGCAGGCCGTCGGCCAGCGCCTCGATGCGGCGCGCGGCGAGTCGCTCGGCGCGGTCGTCCGGGATCAGGCGCGGGCCGTCACCGAGGCCGTCGAGCAGCTCGACGATGACGCGGGAGTCGTACCAGGCCTCGCCGTCGTTGGTGACGAGGCAGGGCACCTTGCGCAGCGGGTTGGCCTCGGCCACCCCGTTGTCGGCCTGGAAGACGTCCACCTCGACCAACTCGAGGGCGATGCCGCGCTCGGCGGCGACGGCACGCACCTTGCGGGCGAAGGGCGAGGGCAGTGACAGCATCAGCTTCATGCGGAACCTCCGGGGTCAGGCCGACTCGCGCGCGACCGCGCGCCAGCCAATGTCGCTGCGGTGCCGTTCGTTCGCCCACGAGATCGTGGCCACCGCAGCATACGCGCGGCGTTGCGCCTCGCGGATGTTGGCGCCCTTGGCGCAGACGCAGAGCACGCGGCCGCCGCTGGTCTTGACGGCACCGCCGTCGAGCACGGCGCCGGCATGGAAGACCTTCGCGAAGTCGGGCACGGCGTCGAGGCCGTGGATCACGTCGCCGGTGATCGGCGTTTCCGGATAGGGCCTTGCGGCCATCACCACGCCGAGCGCGGGCTCGGGGGACCAGCGCGCCTCGACCGTGTCGAGCCTGCCGTCGATGGCGGCCTCGACGAGATCGACGAGGTCGGAGTCGAGGCGCAGCATCACCGGCTGGGTTTCCGGATCGCCGAAGCGCACGTTGAACTCGATGACCTTGGGCGCGCCGGTCGCGTCGATCATCAGGCCGGCGTAGAGGAAGCCGGTGAACGGGACGCCGTCCGCGGCCATGCCCCGCACGGTGGGCTCGACCACCTCGCGCATCACGCGGGCGTGCACCTCGGGCGTGACCACGGGCGCGGGCGAGTACGCGCCCATGCCGCCGGTGTTCGGGCCGGTGTCGCCGTCGCCGACGCGCTTGTGGTCCTGCGAGGTGGCCATCGGCAGCGCGTGCACGCCATCGACCATCGAGATGAAGCTGGCTTCCTCGCCGTCGAGGAAGTCCTCGATGACGACGCGCGAGCCGGCGCTGCCGAAGGCGTTCCCGGCCAGCATGTCGCGCACGGCGGCTTCGGCCTCGGCGACGCTCATCGCGACGATCACGCCCTTGCCCGCCGCGAGGCCGTCGGCCTTGACCACGATGCGCGTGTCGTTGAGCGCCGCGGTGCGGGCGCGGATGTAGGCGCAGGCCGCGTCGACCTCGGTGAACACCTCGTAGCCGGCGGTGGGGATGCCGTGCCGCTTCAGGAAATCCTTGGCGAAGGCCTTGCTGCCTTCGAGCTGCGCGGCCTTCGCCGTCGGCCCGAAGATGCGGTGCCCGGCGGCGCGGAAGCGGTCGACGACGCCGGCCACCAGCGGCGCCTCGGGGCCGACCACGGTGAGCGCCACGCCCTCGCGCTGCACGAGCGCGAGCAGGCCGTCGAGGTCGGTCGCCTTGGTGTCGACGTTGCGGCACTTCGGCTCGGTGGCCGTGCCGGAATTGCCCGGCGCGACGAGCACTTCGGTGACACGGGCCGACTGGGCGAGCTTCCAGGCCAGCGCGTGCTCGCGGCCGCCGTTGCCGATGACGAGGACTTTCATGATCGTGCCCTCAGTGGCGGAAGTGGCGGGTGCCGGTGAACACCATCGCCATGCCGTGCTCGTCGGCGGCGGCGATCACCTCGGCGTCGCGCATCGAACCGCCCGGCTGGATCACGGCGCGGATGCCGGCCTTCGCAGCCGCATCGATGCCGTCGCGGAACGGGAAGAACGCATCGCTGGCCATCACCGCGCCCGGCACCACGAGCCCGGCCTCCTCGGCCTTCAGCGCGGCGATCTTGGCGCTGACCACGCGGCTCATCTGGCCCGCACCAATGCCGACCGTCTGCGCGTCTTTCGCGTAGACGATGGCGTTCGACTTCACGTACATCGCCACCTGCCACGCGAACACGAGGTCGGCCATTTCCTCCGCGCTCGGCTGGCGCTTCGTCACGATGCGGCCGTCGCCCGCGGCCCAGGGCGTGACGTCGGCGTCCTGCACCAGCAGGCCGCCCGCGATGCGCTTGTAGTCGAGCGCGGCACCCGGCGCGTCGAGCGCGCCGCAGGCCAGAACGCGCACGTTCGGCTTCTTCGCGAACACGGCCACGGCCTCGTCGCTGACGACCGGCGCGATCACCACTTCGACGAACTGGCGCTTGAGGATCTCCTCGGCGGTGCCGGCGTCGAGCGGACGGTTGAAGGCGATGATGCCGCCGAAGGCCGAGGTCGGGTCGGTGGCGTAGGCGCGGTCGTAGGCGGCGAACACGTCCTGCGCCACGGCCACGCCGCAGGGGTTGGCGTGCTTGACGATCACGCAGGCCGGCTGGTGGAACTGCTTCACGCACTCGAGCGCGGCGTCGGCATCGGCGAGGTTGTTGTAGCTGAGCTCCTTGCCCTGCAGGAACTGCGCGGTGGCGACGATGCCCATCGGCGCGCCGCGCTCGACATAGAGCGCACCTCTCTGGTGCGGGTTCTCGCCGTAGCGCAGCTTGCTGGCGAGGTCGAGCTGCAGGTTCAGCGTGCTCGGCCATTCCGCGGCCTTCGCATCGTCCTCGACGCGTGCCGAGAGCCACATGCTCACCTTGCCGTCGTAGCGCGCGGTGTGCGCGTAGCCCTTGGCGGCGTAGCCGCGGCGCTGCGCGGCGGTGGTGCCGCCGGCGGCGAGCGCTTCGAGGAAGCCGTCGTAGTCGGCCGGGTCGGTGAGCACGGCGACGCGGGCGTGGTTCTTCGCCGCCGCGCGCAGCATCGCCGGGCCGCCGATGTCGATGTTCTCGACCGCATCCTCGTAGGTGCAGTCGGCCTTCGCGACCGTTGCTTCGAACGGGTAGAGGTTCACCACCAGCAGGTCAATCGCTTCGATGCCGTGCTGGGCCATCACCGCGTCATCGGTGCCGGCGCGGCCGAGCAGGCCGCCGTGCACCTTCGGGTGCAAGGTCTTGACGCGACCGTCCATGATTTCCGGGAAGCCGGTGACCGACGAGACGTCGGTGACGGCCAGGCCGGCTTCGCGCAGGGCCTTGGCCGTGCCGCCCGTCGAGAGCAGCACCACGCCCTTCGCGGCGAGGGCCTGGGCCAGCGGCAGCAGGCCGGTCTTGTCGGAAACGGACAGCAGGGCCCGGCGGACGGGCTGGCGGTGGTCGGTCATGCGTCTCCCTCGGCCCGTCGCGGGCGGAAAGACACGAATTATACGGGGCGGCGAGCGGCCCCGGCCCGCGCGATCAGCCCAGCAGGCCGACGGCTTCGAGCTTCTTGCGCAGCGTGGCGCGGTTGATGCCCAGCACGGCCGCGGCCCGGCTCTGGTTGCCGTCGCAGTGCTTCAGGACCTCGGCCAGCAGGCCGGCTTCCATCTCGGCCAGCATCAGGGCGTACAGCGAGTCGGCCTCGCACTCGCCGCGGTCATGCAGGTAGCGGCGGGCGGCACGGGCGGCGGCATCGCGCAGCGCGGGCACGGCCTCGGCGCGGGAATGGGCAAGTGCGTTCACGGTGGACCCCAAGTCGACCCGCGCCCATCCCTTGGGCGGCGGGGGAGGGGAGTCTGCCCCAATTCGGGGTGCCGCGCGACCGCGGTATCAGTGGAAATCGAATTCAAAGGCGACCGCGCGGTTACCCGGGTCGAGGATCTCCAGCGCCAGCGAGGCGCTCTGGCCCGGGGCGAGCGTCTCACGAGACGGTGCGCCGCCCAGATACTCGGCCGGCTGGAAACGGCGCAAGCCGATCCGCTGGCCGTCGAGGTCGGTGAGGGCGAGCTCCAGCACCGGCCAAGCCTGCGGCCAGCGGGCGTCGTTGCGGAAGCTGGCCGTGACCAACAAGGCCTGCGGTTGGCTGGGGTGGGGCCGGATCTCGCGGCTCAGCACCACGAACGCGCCGGGCTCGTGCCAGGCCGGCAGGGTGCAGCCCAGCCGCGCGCAGGCCCGTTCCATCCAAGGCCGCCAGGTGGGGC
>JAJTHD010000067.1 GCA_021297925.1 Lysobacteraceae bacterium | reverse complement strand
GGAAGCGCGGAGGCCGGCGAGTACCGCTCCGAGGGCACGTGGTCCGAAGACGCCTGCAGCGTGGCCGGCGAGCCCGCACGCTGCCTGCACTTGCAGGGCCCCGACCTGCGCTGGGCCCGCTACCCGGACGGCTCGCTGGCCGCCGTCGATGGCGAAGGCCGCCTGATCGATCCCGACGGCGCCCGCCTGCAACGACTCTGACTCCCTCCAAGGAGGCCGCCATGCCACGTTCCGCACCGACGTTCGCCTTCGCCGCCCTCCTCGCCGCCGCCATCGTTCCCGCGGGGCTCCGCGCCGATGACGACGCCTTCGGCTTCGATCCGCGAAGCGGCGATGCCTGGATCGACGCCCGGCGATGTCTACGACGCCTGCCTGCTCGCCCGGGAGATCGGCCGTCCTTGTTCCTATGTCGTCGATGCCTACGAGCGCGAGGTGCGAGGCGCGTGGCAGGGGCCGGGCAAAGGAAAGGGCAAGGGGCGGGACTGAGGCGACTCGAGGAGAAACGACATGTCACCCAAGCAACTGGTGCAGGAGTGGGTATCCCGCTTCAACGCCGGCGACATCGCCGGTCTCGCCGCGCTCTACGCGCCGGACGCGGTGAACCACCAGGTCGTGATGACGCCGCTCCACGGCCGCGATGCCATCCGCCGCATGTTCGAGATCGAGTTCGGGCGCGCCGAGATGACCTGCCTCGTCGAGAACCTGTTCGAGGACGGGGAATGGGCGATCCTCGAATGGCGCGACCCGAATGGCCTGCGGGGTAGCGGGTTCTTCCAGGTCCGCGACGGCCAGATCGTCTTCCAGCGTGGCTACTTCGACCAGCTCTCGTTCTTCCGTTTGCAGGGCCTCGACGTACCGGACAGCTACCTGGGTGGATGAGCGTGGATGGTCCGGTCGGCCGGGATGGCGCAGCGATGATCGAACTGCCGGTTCGCGAGCCCTGCGACCTCTGCGTCGCACTCCGCGACGAACCGTGGAAGGCCATCGATGCCTGCGAGCACACGGTGACCGTGATCAATCCCTCACAGTTCGAGACGGGCCAGTGCTGCGTGGTCACACGCCGCCACGTCGCAACGCTGCTCGAGCTGTCGTCGGAGGAATGCGGCGCGGTGATGCGCGCGGCGCAGCGCGTGGCCGAGGCGCTGGTGGCGACCTATCGCCCGCTGGGCCTGCTCACCTTCCAGAACAACGGCGTCTTCAGCGGCCAGGAGACCCCGCACTTCCACTTCCACGTGGTGCCGCGCCAGCCGGGCAGCGACTGGGGCGTGGGGCCCCGGCAGCTCGCCCACGTCGAGGGCGCCGGCCGGGCGCCGGGCACACCGCACGAGCCGCTGGGAGATACCAGCTTGCGCGAGCGGGTGGCCGCTTCGCGCGAGACGCTTGAAGCAACGGTCGCCCGGATCCGCGCGAACCTGCCGTTGCGCGGTGACTGACCCTCAGCCCAGCGCTTTCATTCCCGAGGCGGCTAGCATCTCGACCATCTGCCCGGCCTGCTGCGCCTGTTCGCTGCTGGCGTTGCCCTGCTCGGCGCGCTTGGCGACGCCCTGCGCGATGGCGGCGAGACGGAAGAAGCTGAAGGCCAGCACGAAGCCCCAGTCCTCCGGAATCGCGCGGCCGGTGGTCGCTGCGTAGCGCGCCAGCAGTTCGCGTTCGGAGGGAATGCCGAGCGCGGCGCGGTCCATGCCGGCGAGGCCGGGCAGGGCGGGATTGCGCGGCAATCGCAGGGCCATGCAGAAGTAGCCGAGGTCGGCCAGCGGGTGGCCGAGGGTGGCGAGCTCCCAATCCATCACCGCGAGCACGCGCGGGGCGTCCTTCGCCCACATCAAGTTGTCGATGCGGAAGTCGCCGTGCACGAGCGCCACGACGCCGTCGTCGCCGCTCCCATCAACATCCCGACAGCGCTTGGGCAGTTCATGGATCAGCGAATCCATGGCCGCGATGTCGCGGGTGCGGCTCTGCCCGTACTGCTCGCTCCAGCGGGCGATCTGGCGCGCGAAGTAATTGCCCGGCTTGCCGAAATCGGCGAGCCCCGAGGCCGCCACGTCGACGCCGTGCACCGCCGCCATCACGTCGATGATCGCGTCGTAATGCGCGCGGCGCTCCGCGGGCGCGTGGTCCGGCAGCGCCGGGTCCCACTCGACGCGGCCATCGACGACATCCATCACGTAGAACATCGAGCCGATCACCGCGTCGTCGGTGCACAGCCAGCGCGGCGTGGCGACGGGCACGCGGCCCTGCAGGCCCTGCAGCACGCGGAACTCGCGGTCGACGGCGTGCGCGGACGCCAGCAACGTGCCCGGCGGCTTGCGCCGCAGCACGAGCGGGCCGGAGGCCGCATCGAGGCGGTAGGTCGGGTTGCTCTGGCCGCCCTTGAACTTCGTCGCCGTCAGCGGGCCGCGGAATCCCGGCACGTTCGCTTCGAGCGCAAGGGCGAGCGCGGCCTCGTCGAGGGAGAGCGCGGTTTTCGTTCCGGCGCTGGCGTCAGTGCCCATCGCGCTTCCCCTTGAGCAT
>JAJTHD010000043.1 GCA_021297925.1 Lysobacteraceae bacterium | reverse complement strand
CACGCCCGCCCCCTCGCCCCCATCGACGAGGAAGGCCGCCACGACCGCCCGGCCTTCGCCCGCCAGGATCGCGAACGTGCGGGCAGCGGCGGCGTTGTCCATCGCCTCCAGGCCGACGCCGCGGGTTAGCGCCGCGGCCATCACGACCGGTGCCGGGAACACGAGCCGAGGGCCCGTCCCGAGCAGGATCACGGCGGGCTGGCAGGCCAGAAGCGGCTCGAGGTCCTCCGGTCGCAGGTCGTCCGCGGTGCGGGGGCGCCAAGTGGCCTGCAGCGTGTCGCGGGTGATGAAGAAGCTCGCCGCCAGCTGGCGCTCGTCGATGGTGACCCGGCCCGCCGCATCGACGCTGCGGGGGACGTGGCGGAAGTCCGGCAGCTCCTGCGACAGCGGCATGTCGGCCTCAGCGGGGCAGCGCGATCAGCGGCTTGTCGGCCCGCGGGCGGTACAGCACCGCGACGTTGCCGATCCGGGCGACGAGTGCGGCCTGCACCGCGTCCACCAGGGTGCCGATGGCCAGGTCGCGGGCGTCGCGGTCCTCGGCGGCGACCTTCACCTTGATCAGCTCGTGGATCTCGAGCGCACCCGCGGTTTCGGCCACCAGCGCGTCGGTGACCCCCTTGCCGCCGACCAGCACGACCGGCTTGAGGCCGTGCGCGAGGCCCCGGAGGTAGCGTTTCTGGGCGGAAGTCAGGGTCGGGGCCATCACGTCGGTCCAAGCGATGCAGGACCACCGGCACGGCGGGCCCACGGGGCGCGCAGGGTATCATGGCCTTCCGTCACCGCCCCCGCCTCCATGCGTCGCAGCAAGAGCAGCCAGCGCTGGCTCAAGGAGCACTTCTCCGATCCCTTCGTGAAGAAGGCCCAGGCAGAGGGCCTGCGCTCGCGGGCCGCCTACAAGCTCGAGGAACTCCTCGAACGTGACCGGCTGCTGAAGCCCGGCATGACGATCGTGGACCTCGGCGCCGCGCCCGGCGGCTGGTCGCAGCTCGCCCGCAAGCAGATGGGCGACACCGGCCGGGTGATCGCCCTCGACATCCTCGACATGCCGCCGATCGCCGGCGTCGAGTTCCTTCACGGTGATTTCAGGGAAGCGGAATCACTGTCCAAGCTCGAAGCCATGCTGGCGGGCGAGCGGGTGGACCTTGTCCTTTCGGACATGGCCCCCAACATGAGCGGGGTGGCGGTCGCCGACCAGATCCGGGCCATGCATCTCGCCGACCTGGCCCTCGAGTTCGCCGACCACCACCTGAAACGCGGCGGCGCCTTCCTCATCAAGCTGTTCATGGGGACCGGCTTCGACGATTACGTGCGGCAGCTGCGCGCCCGCTTCGAGCGCGTCGCGATCCGCAAGCCCGAGGCCTCGCGAAAGCGGTCGGCCGAGGTGTATGCGCTGGCCACCGGCAAGCGCGAAGGACCATCGACATGAACGATCTCGCCCGCAACCTACTCCTCTGGCTCGTCGTCGCCGTCGTGCTGGCGATGGCCTTCCAGAATTTCTCCGGTGTCGCCGGGGCGCAACGCGAGGTCAGCTACAACGACTTCATCGAGCAGGTGAAGGCCGGCCGCGTCGCCGAGGTCGAGATCGCGCCGAACGGCCTCGAGGTCACGGCCAAGCTCAAGGACGGTGGCTCCCTGGCCACGGGCAACCCGCGCGACGACCGCCTCAACGACACGCTGCTCGAGCACGGCGTGGTGGTGAAGCAGCGCGTGCCGTCCGACAGCTTCTTCGGCAGCCTGCTGATCAGCCTGCTGCCGGTGCTGCTGCTGATCGGCGTCTGGGTCTACTTCATGCGCCAGATGCAGCAGGGCGGCGGCAAGGGTGCCATGAGCTTCGGCCGCTCCAAGGCCAAGCTGATGAGCGAGGACCAGGTCAAGGTCACCTTCCAGGACGTCGCCGGCTGCGACGAGGCCAAGGAGGAGGTCGGCGAGCTCGTCGAGTTCCTGCGCGACCCCGGCAAGTTCCAGAAGCTCGGCGGCAAGATCCCGCGCGGCGTGCTGATGGTGGGCCCGCCCGGCACCGGCAAGACCCTGCTGGCCCGCGCCATCGCCGGCGAGGCGAGGGTGCCGTTCTTCAGCATCTCGGGCTCGGATTTCGTCGAGATGTTCGTGGGCGTCGGTGCCAGCCGCGTGCGGGACATGTTCGAGACGGCGAAGAAGCATGCCCCCTGCATCATCTTCATCGACGAGATCGACGCCGTCGGCCGCCACCGCGGCGCCGGCTTGGGCGGCGGCCACGACGAGCGCGAGCAGACCCTCAACCAGATGCTGGTCGAGATGGACGGTTTCGAGGGCGGCGAGGGCGTGATCGTCATCGCCGCGACCAACCGCCCGGACGTGCTCGACCCGGCGCTGCTCCGCCCCGGCCGCTTCGACCGCCAGGTCGTCGTCGGCCTGCCGGACGTCAAGGGCCGCGAGCAGATCCTCAAGGTGCACATGCGCAAGGTGCCCCTGGCCGACGACGTGGTGGCCATGACCATCGCGCGCGGCACGCCGGGCTTCTCCGGCGCCGACCTCGCCAACCTCGTCAACGAGGCGGCGCTGTTCGCCGCGCGCGAGAATGCCAAGCTGGTGCGCATGGAGCACTTCGACAAGGCGCGCGACAAGATCCTGATGGGCGCCGAGCGCCGCTCGATGGCGATGAGCGAGGACGAGAAGCGGCTGACGGCCTACCACGAGGCCGGCCATGCCATCGTCGGCCGCGTCGTGCCCGAGCACGATCCCGTCTACAAGGTGACGATCATCCCGCGCGGCCGCGCGCTGGGCGTGACCATGTACCTGCCGGAAGGCGACCGCTACAGCTACAACCGGGTGCACATCGAGTCGATGCTGTGCTCGCTGTACGGGGGCCGCGTGGCCGAGGAGCTGATCTTCGGTACCGACAAGGTCACCACCGGCGCCAGCAACGATATCGAACGCGCCACCAAGATGGCCCGCAACATGGTCACGAAGTGGGGCCTCTCCGACGAGCTGGGCCCGATCGCCTACGCCGAGGATGAGGGCGAAGTGTTCCTGGGCCGCAGCGTCTCGCAGACCAAGAACGTCTCGGACGAGACCGCCCGCCGGATCGACGAGGTCGTGCGCGGCATCCTCGACAAGGCCTACGGCCGCACGACGCAGATCCTGAAGGACAACATGGACAAGCTGCACGTGATGGCCGAGGCGCTCCTGACCTACGAGACGATCGACGCGCAGCAGATCGACGCGATCATGGAAGGCCGTCGTCCCGGCCCGCCCGCCGACTGGGGCAAGGGCACGGGGGGAGCGCCCAAGACCGACGGCGGCCCCGGGGCGGGTGCCCCGCTCGGGCCCGCGGCGCCGCAGCCTTGAGGCTGACGAACGCCAGCGAGATCGAGGACGCCCTCCGCGCCTCCCGTCGCCGGCGCCTCTTCGGGGCCGTGGGGGGCGGCATGGTGGGCAGCGGTGTGGCGGCGATCGCCGTCTCGGGGCTCAACGCCCTGCTCGGCAAGCCCATGGTCCTCGTGTGGGCGGCGCTGGCCATCGGCCTGCCGCTCACCGTCGCCGGGCTGGTCCTGCTGCAGCGCATCGACGGCTGAACCGGGCTTGCCGCTCGCCGGGGGACGGGCGAGCATGGCGGCCCTGCCGCCAATTCCTCCCCGATGAATTTCCCCCTGCAGATCGCTTTCAAGCGCCTCGCCCTGTCGCCCCAGATCCGTGTCACCGACTCTGGTGGCCGGCTCACCCATTACGTCCGGCAGAAGCTGTTCAAGCTCCGCGAAAGCGTCACGGTGTTCGCCGATGAAGCGCAGTCGCGCCCGATCTTCCGGGTCGACGCCGACCGGGTGATCGACTTCAACGCCGCTTACCGCATCGCCGACGCGGGCGGGCGCCCGATCGGTGTCGTTCGCCGGCGCGGCCTTCGGTCGCTGTGGCGGGCGCACTACGAGATCCAGGGGGCCGACGGGGAGCTGCTGACGGTCTCCGAGGAGAACCCGTGGATCAAGGTTCTGGACGGGTTCCTGTCCGAGATTCCGATCATCGGCCTGTTCGCGGGCTACTGGTTGCATCCGGCCTACCTCGTCACCGACCGCGCCGGCCGCCTTGCCGCCCGCGTGCAGAAGACGCCCGCACTCACCGAGAGCCGCTACCGCATCGACGAGCACCAGCCGCTGCAGGGCGATGCCCGCGACGCGATGCTGGTCGGCATCTTCATGATGCTGCTGCTCGAACGCACGCGCGGCTGAGCAGCGCCGGAGGGGCCATGTTCGACACCGTTCCCACATTGGACTGCGCGGGCCGCGTCCTGCGCCTCGATCGCCCGCTCGTGATGGGCATCGTCAACGTCACGCCCGACTCGTTCTCGGACGGCGGCGAGCACGCGGACGTCGACGCAGCGGTGGCGCACGCCCTCCGCTTCGTGGAGGAGGGCGCCGACATCCTCGACATCGGCGGCGAATCGACCCGGCCCGGCGCCGCCCCCGTCGACGAGGCCACCGAGAGGGCCCGCGTGCTGCCGGTCATCGAGGCCCTCGTGGCCCGGACCGGCGTGCCGATCAGCATCGACACGACGAAGCCGGGTGTCATGCGCGCGGCCCTCGAGGCTGGGGCAGGCATGGTCAACGACGTGATGGCCCTGCGGGCCGAGGGCTCGCTCGAGGCCGTCGCCGCGTCCCGCGCGGCGGTCGTGCTGATGCACATGCAGGGCGAGCCGCGCACCATGCAGGCCTCGCCGCACTACGACGACGTGGTCGGCGAGGTCCACCGATTCCTCGCCGAGCGGATCTTCGCCTGCGAGTTGGCCGGGATCGAGAAGCGCCGGCTGGTCGTTGATCCCGGGTTCGGCTTCGGGAAGACGCTCGAACACAACCTTGCGCTGCTCGCCGGCTTGCGGCGCTTCACCGAGTTGGGCGTGCCCGTGCTCGCCGGCCTCTCGCGCAAGTCCAGCCTCGGCCAGATCACCGGTCGTGCGGTCGACGACCGGGTCGCGGCGTCCGTCGCCGCCCACCTTCTCGCCGTGCAGAACGGCGCTCGGCTCGTCCGCGTGCACGATGTCGCGGCCACCGTGGATGCCCTGAAGGTCTGGTCCGCGGTCGCGGCGGTGGCATCGCCGATGCCGAAACCGAAGCCGGCGGCGCCGGCCCTCCGATGGCCCGACGAGGATTGAGCGACCCGCGCGCTGACCACCGGCCGCTCGCCGTCGCCGTGATGGGGCCGACGGCGTCGGGCAAGACCGCCTTCTCGGTCGAGTGGGCCGAGCGCCTCGGCACGGACGTCATCAGCGTCGATTCGGCGCTGGTCTACCGGCGCCTCGACATCGGCAGCGCGAAGCCCGACGCCGCGACGCTGGCGCGCGCGCCGCACCGGCTGATCGACCTCCGCGAGCCCCATGAGCCGTATTCGGCGGCGGACTTCGCCCGCGATGCGCGCGTGGCGATGGATGGGCTGTCCGCCCAAGGGCGCGTGCCCCTGCTCGTCGGTGGCACGGGCCTGTATTTCAAGGCGTTGTTCGAGGGTCTGTCCGAGTTGCCGGCGTCCGACCCGGCCGTGCGCGCCGCGCTGCAGCGGGAGTTGGCGCAGCGCGGCCTCGCGGCCCTGCATGACGATCTGCGTCGGTTGGACCCGGTCGCCGGTGCGCGCATCAAGCCCGGTGACACGCAGCGCACCCTTCGCGCCCTGGAGGTGCAACGCATCAGCGGGCGGACGCTCACCGACTGGCACGCCGAAGGCAAGGCGACGCCGACCTTTCCGTACCGTGTCCTGACGCTGGTGCTGGCCCCGGCGTCGCGCGAGGTACTGCACGGCCGCATCGAAAGCCGCTTCCACGCCATGCTCGCCGCGGGCTTTCTCGATGAGGTGCGCGCCCTGCGCGCCGATCCTCGCTTGCACCCCGACCTGCCGGCGATCCGCGCCGTCGGGTACCGGCAAGCATGGGCGCACCTCGACGGGGATACCGATCGGGCCGCGTTCGTGGACGCGGGCATGGCGGCCACCCGCCACCTCGCGAAGCGCCAGCTGACGTGGCTGCGCGGGCTGCGCCACGCCCTCTGGTTCGACCCGAGCGCCGAGCGCGATCGGCTGGACGCCGTCATGCGGGGTTTCCTCGGGCTGCGCTAGGATGCGCGTCCCGAGAAGAACAACCACGCCGGTATCCCCATGTCGAAAGGCCAGAGCCTCCAGGACCCGTTCCTCAACGCGTTGCGTCGCGAACGCGTCCCGGTATCGATCTACCTCGTCAACGGCATCAAGTTGCAGGGCACCATCGAGAGCTTCGACCAGTTCGTCGTCCTGCTCCGCAACACCGTGAGCCAGATGGTCTACAAGCACGCCATCTCGACCGTCGTGCCGGCGCGCAACGTCCGCGTTGGGCCGGGTGGCGGCCAGGTCGTCGCCGGTGCCTCGGACGCCGACGGCGACGACGAGGCCCTGCCGGAGTCGCAGGACTGAGCAGGTCCGCCCCGCGCGAGCGCGCCCTCGTCGTCCAGCCGCAGGCCCCCGGACGACGCGACCCCGCCTTGGCCGAGGAATTCGTCGATCTCGCCCGCTCCGCCGGTGCCGACGTCGTCGAGGTCGTCGAGGCCCGGCTCGAGCGCCCGAGCGCCAGCCATTACCTCGGCAGCGGGAAGGTCGAGGAACTCAAGGGCTTCTGCGAAGCCGCCGACATCGACGTGGTGCTGGTCAACGCGACCTTGAGCCCCGTGCAGGAGCGCAACCTGTCCGACGACCTCGGCCGCCGCGTCGTCGACCGCGTGGGCCTGATCCTCGACATCTTCGCCCTGCGCGCCGCCAGCGCCGACGGCAAGCTGCAGGTCGAACTCGCGCAGCTCAAGCACCAGGCGACGCGACTGGTCGGCAAGGGCAAGGCGATGGACAGCCAGCGTGGCGGGGCCATCGGCCTGCGCGGCCCGGGCGAGACGGCGCTCGAGACGGATCGCCGCCTGATCCGCGCCCGCATCGAGGCGCTGGAGCAGCGCCTCGACCAGATCGACATCCAGCGCGCCCAGATGCGCCGCGCGCGGGCCCGCAACGACCTGCCGCGCATCGCGCTGGTCGGCTACACCACTGCGGGCAAATCCACGCTGTTCAATGCACTGACCGGCAGCGGCGTCTACGCGGCGGACCAATTGTTCGCGACGCTGGATCCGACCGTGCGGCGCATCGAGGGCCTCGCCTGCGGCCCGGTGCTGTTGTCCGACACGGTCGGCTTCGTGCGCGATTTGCCGCACGACCTCGTCGCCGCCTTCCGGTCGACGCTTGCCGAGGCGCGCGAGGCCGACCTGCTGCTCCACGTCGTCGATGCCGGCGACCCCGAGCGCGAGGCGCGCATCGTGGCGGTGGACGCGGTCCTCGCCGAGATCGGCGCCGGCGATGTCCCCCAGTGGCGGGTCTACAACAAGATCGACCGCGTCGAGGGCCTGGCGCCGCGCATCGACGAGGATGTCGAGGGCGGGATCCGGGCCTTCGTGTCGGCCCGCGACGGCTTGGGGCTCGATGCCCTGCGCGACGTGCTCGGTCGCCGGTTCGCCGAGGACATCATCGCCGGGCGGCTGCTGCTCGGGCCGGGCGAGGGCCGCCTCCGCGCGCGACTCCACGAGGCCGGCGCGGTGGTCGCCGAAGCGGTGGAGCGCGACGGTGCTTGGGCGCTGGAGGTCCGGCTGCCGCGCCGCGCCGCCGAGCGCCTGTGCGCCGAGCCCGGCGGCCATCCGCTTCACGCCCTCTTGCTTGTTGGGTCCGGGGCCCCTACCTAGAATCCATCTCCCGCGGTTTCGCCGCGGGTTCCCCTGCTGGAGCACCCATGGCCTGGAATTCCCCCGGTAACCGCAACAACGATCCCTGGCGGGGCAAGGACCCGAACCGCGAGGTCCAGGCCTTCGTCGACCGCCTGCGGGGCATGTTCGGCGGTGGGTCGGGAGGCGGCCGGGACGGCGACGCCTTCAATCCGCTGTACCTCGTCGGCGCCCTGCTGGTCGTCTGGCTGGTGTTCAACTCCTTCAAGCTGATCGACGAGCGCGAGCGTGGCGTCGTGCTGCGCTTCGGCGAGTTCAGCCGGATGATGGAGCCGGGCCCGAACGTCAAGCTTCCCTGGCCCATCGAGACCGTGTTCGTCGTGCAGGCGCAGCAGGTCGCCGCCGAAAGCGACCAGATGCTCGTGCTGACGCGCGACGAGAACCTCGTCGAGATCGGCTACAACGTGCAGTTCCAGATCGTCGACCCCGAGCGCTACCTGTTCGGGACCCGTGGCGCGGAAGGCCTGCTCAAGCAGATCACCGAGAGCGCGGTGCGCGAGGCCATCGGCAACGCCGACCTCGAGACGGCCCTCAACAAGCGCGACACCCTCACGCCAAAGGTGCGCGAGGCCGTGCAGGGCGCGCTCGACCGCTTCGGCACCGGCCTCGCGGTGACCCAGCTGGGCCTGCCGGTGGCGGCCCCGCCCGCACCGGTCAAGGCGGCCTTCGACGACGTGATCGCCGCCGAGCAGGACGCGCAGCGCTTCCAGAACGAAGCGCAGGCCTACGAAGGGCAGGTGGTGCCGGAGGCCCGCGGCCAGGCGTCCCGCACGCTCGCCGCCGCGCAGGGCTACCGCGACGCCACGATCGCCCGGGCCGAGGGCGAGGCCGCCCGTTTCTCGCTGCTGCTCGCCGAGTACCGCAAGGCCCCGGAGGTCACCCGCCAGCGCCTGTACCTCGAGACCGTGCAAGAGGTGCTGGCGCGAAACCCCCGCGTGGTCGCCGGCGGCGGCAACACGCTGCTGCTGCAATTGCCGGGCGGCGCGCAGGCGCCGACGACCCCGGGCGAACCGCTGATCAACCGTCCCGCCGTGCAGGCCCAGGCCGCCGGTGCCACCGAACCGCCGCGCGCCCCGCGGGCACCGGAACGCCCGTCCCGCGAAGGGAGCCGCTGACATGACCCGACACCTTCCCAACCTGCTGCTCGGCGGTGCCATCGCCCTCGTCCTCGCTGGCGGCTCGCTCTACACCGTGAACCAGGGCGAATCGGCCCTCGTGCTCCGCCTCGGCGAGGTCGTCCAAGAGGACGTCCAGCCGGGGCTGCGCTTCAAGGCGCCCCTGATCGACACCGTGCGGACCTTCGACCGTCGACTCCTGACGATGACGGCCGACAACAAGCGTTACCTCACGTCGGAGCAGCAGGACGTCCAAGTCGACTACTTCGTCGCATGGCGCATCGCCAACGTCGCGCAGTACTACCGCGCGGCCGGCGGCGGCATCGAGGACCAGGCCATGACCCGCCTGTCGCCGATCGTCGAGGACGCCCTGCGGAACCTGATCAACCGCAGCACGCTGCGCCAGTTGGCGGAGGCCGGTCGTGGCGACGTCACCACCGAACTCGTCGCGCGGATCAACAAGGGTGCGGCCACCCTCGGCATCGAGGTCGCCGACGTCCGCATCAAGCGCATCGACCTGCCCGACGACACCAGTGGCGGGGGCGAGTCGGTCCTCGACCGCGTCTACAACCGGATGCGCGCCGACCGGCAGGAAGTCGCCACCCGGACCCGCGCCGAAGGTCAGGAACGGGCCGAGAAGATCCGTGCCGAGGCGGACCAGCAGCGGCAGGTGATCCTCGCCAACGCCGAGCGCGACGCGGCGAAGGTGCGCGGCGGGGGCGACGCCCGAGCGGCGGAGATCTACGCCGCCGCCTATGGTGGCGATCCGGAGTTCTACGCCTTCCATCGCAGTCTCGAGGCCTATCGCGGCGCGTTGGCCGACGGCCAGACCACCCTCGTCCTCGACCCCGACTCGGAGTTCTTCCGCTACTTCGAGCAGGCCCGCGGCAACCGCTGACGGAGCGCTGGGTGGCGGGGTGGCCCCGCGGCCCTGGCCCTTGTCCTTGGCCCGGGGCCGACGAGGGGTGGCCTTCCGCCCGGAAAGGGCGGATAATTTCGAAAAGCCGGGGCGCGTCAGCGCCTCGGCTTTCTCTTTTCCACTTTTCGAGGGCTCGGCCGTGGGTCAGTCGGTTGTCGTGTTGGGTGCCCAGTGGGGCGACGAGGGCAAGGGCAAGATCGTCGATCTGCTCACCGAGGAGATCGGCGCTGTCGTGCGCTTCCAGGGCGGGCACAACGCCGGCCACACGCTGGTCATCAACGGCAAGAAGACCGTCCTGCACCTGATCCCGTCGGGCATCCTGCGCGAAGGCGCGCTGTGCCTGATCGGCAACGGCGTGGTGCTGTCGCCGGCGGCGCTGCAGAAGGAGATCACCCAGCTCGAGGAGAGCGGCGTCGAGGTGCGTTCGCGCCTGAAGATCAGCCCGGCCACGCCGCTGATCATGCCGTACCACATCGCGCTCGATCAGGCCCGCGAGAAGGCCGCCGGCGGCAAGGCCATCGGCACCACCGGACGCGGCATCGGCCCGGCCTACGAGGACAAGGTGGCGCGCCGCGGCATCCGTGTGGCCGACCTCGCCTACCCGAAGGAGCTGGCCGAGAAGCTGCGCACCACGATGGACTACCACAACTTCGTGCTGACGAAGTACCTCGGCGTCGAGGCGGTGGATGTCCAGAAGACGCTCGACGAAGCGCTGGCCTTCGGCGCCTACGTCGACCCGATGAAGGCCGACGTGGCCGGCATCCTCCACGACCTGCGCAAGCAGGGGAAGCGCGTGATGTTCGAAGGCGCGCAGGGCTCGCTGCT
>JAJTHD010000146.1 GCA_021297925.1 Lysobacteraceae bacterium | reverse complement strand
GACCCGACGCCGCACCGCGACGTCGCTCCTCGCCATGACGGTCCTGCTGCTGGCCGCCTGCGCCAGCACCGGCCCGATGCGCCCGACCGCCGCCGACCCTGACCCCGCCGTCCTGCCGCCGCGCGCCATGCCCACGGGGACGTGGCCGGATGCCGCGTCTCGGCAGCTGGTGGTGGTGCTGACCCCGGGCTGGGACGCGCCGACCGGGCGCCTCGCCCGCTTCGAGCGCGAGCCGGGCGGTGCTTGGCGCGCGGTCGCCCCCCCGATCCCCGTGACCGTGGGCCGCAGCGGCAGCGCCTGGGGCGTGGGCCTGCATCCGGCGCAGGACGACGGCCCGCGGAAACAGGAAGGCGACGGGCGGGCCCCGGCCGGCGTGTTCGCGCTTGGGCCCGCGTTCGGCTACGCACCGGGCGCCACCAGCGGCCTGCCCTACCAGGCCATGACGCGCGAGGACTGGTGCGTCGACGTGCCGGGCTCGCCGCTCTACAACCGCATCGTCAGTACGCGCGTCGTCGGCGAGGCCGCCGTCCGCGGCAGCACCGAGCCGATGCGCCGCGACCTGCACAAGAATGGCGATGCGCGCTACGCGCTCGGGTTCGTCATCGAGCACAACGCCGAAGGGCGCGACCGCGCGGGCAGCTGCATCTTCGCCCACGTCTGGGAGAGCCCGACGACCCCGACGGCCGGCTGCACGGCGATGGCCCGGCCGGACATCGACGCCCTGGTCGCCTGGCTCGACCCCGCCAAGACCCCGCGCTTCGTCCTGCTGCCCGTGCAGGCCTATGCCCGCCTGCAGGCGGCCTGGGATCTGCCGGCGCCGCCGCGTACCGACCTTCCGAAGGACCCGCACGAATGAGCAATGCCCTGAAGGTCTTCCTCGGCCTGCTGGCCGGCGCCCTGTTGGGCATGCTGCTGGCCACGGTCGCACCGGCGGCCGGCGAACAGGCCGCTGCGATCGCCCGACCGATCGGCATGCTGTGGCTGAACGCGCTGCAGATGACGATCGTGCCGCTGGTGGCCAGCCTGCTGGTGCTGGGCATCGCGCAGGCCAGCGACGCCGCCGCGTCGGGCCGCATCGCCCGCCGCACGCTGGGCTGGATCCTCGCGCTGGCCACGGCCTCGGCCCTGTTCACCGCCGCCTTCGCGCCCTTCGTGCTGTCGTTCTTCGATCGCAGCCCGGAACTCGTCACCGCCCTGCAGGCGGCCGGCGGGCCCCCGGCCGCGCCCACCGGCAGCGTCGCGACCAGCATCGCGGCCCTCGTTCCCACCAACGCGATCGCGGCCGCCGCGCAGGGCGCCATCGTCCCGCTGGTGGTGTTCACGCTCTGCTTCGGCTTCGCGCTCACCCGCGTCGCCCCGGAGCGCCGGGCCCCGGTGCTGGCGCTGGCGCAGGGCATCGCCGACACCATGGTGGTCATCGTCCACGGCGTGCTGAAGCTCGGACCGATCGGCGTCTTCGCGCTGATCCTGCCGGTGACGGTCGAGGCCGGCCACCGCGTGCTGGGCGCGCTCGGCGTCTACGTGCTGATGCTGGTGGCGACCTACAGCGCCCTGACCGCGATGCTGTACCTCGTCGGCACCGCCGCCGGCGGGGAACGCCTGCGCCGCTTCGCGTCGGCGATCCTTCCAGCGCAGGTGGTGGCCGCCAGCACCCAGAGCTCGCTGGCCAGCTTGCCGGCGATGCTCGAGGTGTCCGCGCGCGGCTTCGGCTACCCCGAGCGCATCGGCGCCCTCGTGCTGCCGCTGGCCGTCGCGCTGTTCCGCATCACCAGCCCGGCGCAGTACCTCGGCGTGCTCAGCTTCGTGGCGTGGGCCTACGGCATCGACGTGCCGCCGGCCACCCTCGCCACCTGCATCGCGCTGGCCGTGGTGATCAGCCTCGGCTCCGTCGGACTGCCGGGCCAGGCCAGCTTCATGGGCACCAACCTGCCGATCATTCAGGCCGCCGGTCTGCCGATCGCCCCACTGCCCCTGCTGCTCGCGGTCGACCTCATCCCCGACGTCTTCGCCACCGTCGGCAACGTCTCCGCCCAGCTCACCGTGGCCAGCCGCGTCGCCCGCGCCGAGCACGCGACGACCGGGCGCCCCGCGCCCGATCACCCCGATTCGCCCCGCCCGACGGACTGACCCGCATGCACCCCGCACCGACCCGCCACCCGCTGACCGCCCTCGCCCTCGGCCTGCTCCTCGCCGTCGGTGCGTCGACGCCCGCCGTCCGCGCCGCCGACGACTGGCGCACGCCGGCCGAGGCCAGCGGCTTCCGGCAGACGCCGCGCTACGCCGAGACCATGGCGTACTTCGAGCGCCTCGACGCCGCCAGCCCGCAGATCGTTGTGCAGGCCTTCGGCCGCAGCGCGCAGGGCCGAGCGCTGAACGCGGTGATCGTGTCGACGGAGGGCGTCGCCACGCCCGAGGCGGCGCGCGCGACCGGCAAGCCCGTCGTGCTGATCCAGGCCGCGATCCACCCCGGCGAGAACGAGGGCAAGGACGTGCTGATGGCGCTGGCCCGCGACCTGACGGTGTCGGGCAAGCACGCCGACCTCGTCGACGCCGCCGTGCTCGTGCTGGTGCCGATCTTCAACGTCGACGGCCACGAGCGCTTCTCGCCCTACAACCGCATCAACCAGAACGGCCCGGAGGCGATGGGCTTCCGCGGCACGGCGAACAACCTCAACCTCAACCGCGACTACACCAAGGCCGACTCGCCCGAGATGCGCGCGTGGCTGCGGCTCTGGCAGGCCTGGACGCCGGACCTGCTGATCGACCT
>JAJTHD010000009.1 GCA_021297925.1 Lysobacteraceae bacterium | reverse complement strand
TCGATGCGCTGGACGGTGCGACGGCCGCCGCGACCCCCACGCCGCCCCGACCGGCCGCCGCCCCGGCCAATGCCCTCGGCCTCGTCGTCGAGCCGGTGGACGCCGCGACCCGACAGAAGCTCGGACTCGCCGCGGGCGAGGGCGTCCGGCTGGCCCGGATCGGGTCGGCCTTGGCCCGCCAGGCCGGCCTGAATCCGGGGGACGTGGTCCTCGCCGTGAACGGCACGGACGTGGCGACCCCGCAGGCTTTCGACCAAGCCCTGGCCAAGGTGAAGAGCGGTGAGCGACGGCGGCTGCTCGGCCGAAACGCCAGCAGCACGGGCTTCGTGGCCCTGCCGATGCCCTGACCCGGGAGGCCGGGGCGGCCCTTCACGGGCCGTCCCGGGAGCCGGGCAAGTCGGCGTGCGATACTAGTGCGTTGACCTCGCGCGCTTCCGAACCCGGCCTTTCCATGCAGCACATCCGCAACTTCTCCATCATCGCCCACGTCGACCACGGCAAGTCGACGCTGGCCGACCGCATCATCCAGATCTGCGGCGGCCTCGAGGAACGCGAGATGGAGGCCCAGGTGCTCGACTCGAACCCGATCGAGCGCGAGCGCGGCATCACCATCAAGGCGCAGTCGGTCTCCCTCCCGTACACCGCGAAGGACGGGCAGACCTACCAGCTCAACTTCATCGATACCCCCGGCCACGTCGATTTCAGCTACGAAGTCAGTCGCTCGCTGGCGGCCTGCGAGGGCGCACTGCTCGTGGTCGACGCCGCGCAGGGTGTCGAGGCGCAGTCGGTCGCGAACTGCTACACCGCGGTCGAACAGGGCCTCGAGGTGGTTCCGGTGCTGAACAAGATCGACCTGCCCACCGCCGACATCGAGCGCGCCAAGCGCGAGATCGAGGCCGTGATCGGCATCGACGCCGAGGACGCGGTGGCGATCTCGGCCAAGACCGGCCTGAACGTGCGCGACGTGCTCGAGGCCATCGTGGCGCGCATCCCGCCGCCGACCGTCGGCGACACCGACAAGCTGCAGGCCCTGATCATCGACTCGTGGTTCGACAACTACCTCGGCGTGGTCTCGCTCATCCGGGTCATGCAGGGCGAGATCCGCAAGGGCGACAAGATCCTCGTGATGTCGACCGGTCGCGTGCACGAAGTCGACAGCGTCGGCGTGTTCACGCCGAAGCGGAAGATCAAGGACGCCCTGCTGCCGGGCGAGGTGGGCTTCCTCACGGCATCGATCAAGGACGTCCACGGTGCCCCCGTGGGCGACACCCTGACCTCGGCCAAGGACCCTGCCGCGAAGCCGCTGCCCGGCTTCCAGACCATGCAGCCGCGCGTGTTCGCCGGCCTGTTCCCCACCGCGGCGGACGACTACCCGGCGCTGCGCGAGGCGCTGGAGAAGCTTCGCCTCAACGATGCCGCCCTGCAGTTCGAGCCGGAAAGCTCGGAAGCCATGGGCTTCGGCTTCCGCTGCGGTTTCCTTGGCATGCTGCACATGGAGATCGTGCAGGAGCGGCTCGAGCGCGAGTACGACCTCGACCTCGTCACGACGGCGCCGACGGTGGTCTACGAGCTGGTTCAGACCGACGGCACGGTGGCCAAGCTCGACAACCCCGCGCGCCTGCCGCCGGCCAACAAGGTCGAGGAGATCCGCGAGCCGATCATCCGCGCCAACATCCTCACCCCCGAGGAGTACATCGGCAACATCATCAAGCTGTGCGAGGAGAAGCGCGGCAGCCAGATCGGCATCACCTACCTGGGCAGCCAGGTGCAGATCGCCTACGAACTGCCGATGGCCGAGGTGGTGCTCGACTTCTTCGACCGCCTGAAGTCGGTGTCGCGCGGCTACGCCTCGCTGGACTACCACTTCCTGCGCTTCGAGGGCGGCCCGTTCGTGCGCGTCGACGTGCTGATCAACGGCGACAAGGTCGACGCGATGTCGATGATCCTGCACCGCACGCAGGCCGAGCGCCGCGGCCGCGACCTCTGCGAACGGATGCGCGAGCTGATCCCGCGGCAGATGTTCGACGTGGCGATCCAGGCCGCCATCGGCTCGCAGATCATCGCCCGCTCGACCGTCAAGGCGCTGCGCAAGAACGTGCTGGCGAAGTGCTACGGCGGCGACGCCACGCGCAAGAAGAAACTCCTCGAGAAGCAGAAGGAGGGCAAGAAGCGCATGAAGCAGTTCGGCAAGGTCGAGATCCCGCAGGAAGCCTTCCTCGCCGTACTGTCCGTCGACAACGCCGGCAGCGGCGGCAAGTGACCCCCATCCCAGGCCCTCCCTCCAAGGACCCCGTGTGAGCCTCGATTTCGCCCTGATCCTGACCGTCTCCACCCTGCTCTGCGGCGCGTTCTGGGGGCTGGACCGCTTCGTCCTGGCGCGGCGCCGCAAGGCACTCGCGGGCGAGTCGGCCAAGCCCAACGAGACCGTCGACTTCTTCGCCTCGCTGTTCCCGGTGCTGGCGGTGATCCTTGTGCTGCGCAGCTTTGTCTACGAACCCTTCCGCATCCCGTCGAGTTCGATGATGCCGACCCTGCTGATCGGCGATTTCATCCTCGTCAACAAGTTCGCCTACGGGCTGCGCCTGCCGGTGGTGGACACCAAGGTCCTCGACCTCGGCGAGCCGCGGCGTGGCGACGTGGTCGTTTTCCGCTACCCGGGCCGCACCCCGCCGCTGCCCAACGACCCGCCGGTCGGCACCGACTACATCAAACGCGTCGTCGGCCTGCCGGGCGACGTGGTCCGCGTCCAGGACAACCGCCTCGTGGTCAACGGCACTCCTGT
>JAJTHD010000255.1 GCA_021297925.1 Lysobacteraceae bacterium | reverse complement strand
GGCGGGGCCGTCGATGGAGCGGTCGACGTGGCTTTCGGCAGCGAAGTTGATGACCGCGTCGACGCCGTGCTCGGCGAGCAGACGCGACACCAGCGCGCGATCCCCGATGTCACCGTGCACGAAGACGTGGTCGGGGTCGCCGTCGAGCGCGGCCAGCGTGTCGCGGTTGCCGGCATAGGTCAGCGCATCGAGAGTGATGATGCGCGCAAGGCCGCGCTGGCGCGCCTCGATAACGAAGTTGCCGCCGATGAATCCGGCGCCGCCGGTGACCAGCCAAGTCTGCATTCGGGGGGTCTTCAGAGGTTCTGGTAGTTGGGGCCCGCGGCGCCTTCCGGCGTCACCCAGTCGATGAGCTGGTAGGGGTCCTTGATGTCGCAGGTCTTGCAGTGCACGCAGTTGGCGGCGTTGATCTGCAGGCGCGAGCCGGCCTCGTCCTTGACGATCTCGTAGACGCCGGCCGGGCAGAAGCGCGTGCAGGGGTTGCCGTACTCCTCCGCGCATGTCGTGATGCAGACGTTGGTGTCGGCCACGCGCAGGTGCACGGGCTGGTCCTCGTCGTGCTCCGTCGCGGCGAAGTAGACGCCGGCAAGACGGTCACGCGGGGCGAGGCTGCGCTCGACGTAGTCGCGCTTCGGCGATTCCTGCTGCGAGAGCTTCGTCAGCGAGCTCCAGTCCGGCGAGACCTTGAGCGTCCAAGGCGAAGCGCCGCCCGTGATCGTTTCCCAGCCGGAGTTCACGAGGCCGAACCACAGGCCTTTCTTGAAGCCGGGCTTGACGTTGCGGACCTTCTTGAGCTCCGCATAGGCCGGCGAGGCGCGCAGCGCGGCATCGAAGCCATCCGCCACCGGGCCCTTCGCGGCCACGTGGTCGGCGGCGAGCATGCCGCTGCGGATCGCCTGGTGGACGCCCTTGATCTTCGGCACGTTGACGAGGCCGGCGTCGCAGCCGATCAGGATCGCGCCCGGCATCTCGGTCTTCGGCAGGCTCTGGTAGCCGCCGGTCACGATGGCGCGTGCACCGGCCGAAAGAATCGTGCCGCCCTCGAGCAGGGGCTTTACCGACGGGTGGTGCTTCCACTGCTGGAAGGCTTCGTGCGGCTGGTAGTTCGGGTCGCGGTAATCGAGGCCCGAGACGTAGCCCAGCGCGATGCGGTTTTCCGTCAGGTGGTAGAGGAAGCTGCCGCCGTAGGTGCGCGAATCGGCCGGCCAGCCGAGGCTGTGCACGATCTTGCCGGGCGTGACGCGACCTTCCGGTACCTGCCACAGCTCCTTGATGCCGATCGAGTAGCTCTGCGGGTCGCAATCCTTGTCCAGCGCGTACTGCTTGACCAGGCGCTTGGCGAGGTGGCCGCGCGCGCCCTCGGCGAGCACGGTCAGCTTGGCGCGGATATCGATGCCCTGCGTGTAGGTCGGCTTGTGGCTGCCGTCCTTCGCCACGCCCATGTCGCCGATGCGAACGCCGACCACGCGTCCATCCTCGACCAGCGCTTCCGACGCGGCGAAGCCGGGGTAGATCTCGACGCCCAAGGCTTCGGCCTGCGGCGCCAGCCACGCGCAGGTGGCGCCCAGCGAGACGATGAAGTTGCCGTGGTTGGCCATCTGCGGCGGGACGACGGGGAACTTGAAGCCGCCCGTCTTGGTGAGGAACCAGAACTCGTCTTCGGTGGCCGGCACGCAGATCGGCGGCGGGTTCTCGCGCCAGCCGGGCAGCAGCTCGTCCAGCGGGCCGGGTTCGATCACCGCGCCCGACAGGACCTGGGCGCCGATGGTGGAGGCCTTCTCGATCACGCAGACCGTGGTCTCCGGCGACTTCTGCTTCAACCGGATGGCAAAGGACAGGCCGGCGGGGCCGGCACCGACGACGACGACGTCGTACTCCATCACATCGCGCTCGGACATCTGTGGCGACCTCGGATCAGGGATTGGGGGCGTCGGTCGCATCGGTCGGGGCCGGCGGTTCGGCATTTCCGAGCGACGGCAGTTCGATCAGTTCGAGCCGGTCGCCGAGCGCCCGCGTCACCGCCTCGGCGTCACCGTCGTTCTCGACGATGTAGGGCGTGATGATCAGGACCAGCTCGGTGCGGTTGAGCGACTCCGTCTGTGATTTGAAGGCGTTGCCGAGGATGGGCACGTCCTTCAGCACGGGAACGCCATTGTTGCTGTTGGTACGGCGGTTGGACATCAGTCCACCGAGCAGCAGGGACGTGCCGTCGCGCAGAGTGAGGCTGGTCGCGACCTTGCGGTTGAAGATCGCCGGTGAGGAAATGCCTTCCACGGCGGCGTCGGGATTCACGTCGCTGACCTCCTGGTTGATCTCCAGGTCGACGCGATCCTCCGAATACACGGTGGGCTTGATGTTCAGCAGGATGCCGGTCTTGCGGTACTGGATGCTCTGGAGGGTCGTCGATGATCCCCCCGTCTGCTGGGGGCCGACGGAGGTCGAGCTGAGCGTCGGAATCTCGTCGCCGATCTCGATGTTCGCTTCGTCGCCGCTCTTCACCATCAGGCGCGGCGTGCTGAGCACGCTCAGCCGGTTGTTCTGCGCCAGCGCCGAAAGCCTTGCCCTCGTCTGCGTGCCCACGTTCAGCAGGTAGGTCAGGCCGGTAGCGCCCGTGCCGCTGCCCGGGGAGGTCCCCGTGCCCGTGCCGGTCCCCGTGCCGCCCGGCGTGCCGAAGGTCCAGCGGCCGTCGAAACGGCCGGGGCTGTCGGTCCCCGTCCAGTTGACGCCGAACGCGTCGCCATCGCGGAGGGTGACCTCGGCGATGGTGACCTCGATCATCACCTGGCGCGCCGGCTGGTCCATCTGGCGGACCAGCGGCAGCACACGCTGCCACTCGTTCGCATCGCCCTGGAAGATCAGCGCGTTGCGCGGCTCGTCCACCGTGAGCCGTCCGCCCAGCAGCGTCGCGGCGCCGGCGACGGCGGATGCTGTGGCTGGCGCGGCGGTCGGTGCGGCGGTGGGCACCGCGGTCGACGGCGCGGGTGCCGGGGTGCTGGCGGCGCCGGCGCTCAATCCGGTCAGCACCTGCGCGACGTCCTGCGCCTTGGTGTTGCGCATCGTGTAATAGAAGAGGCTGTTGCTGCCGCCGCTCGACGCCCCGGGCGCATCGATGCTGCGCGCCCATTCGTCGATGTAGCCGAGCATCTCGCGGCTGGGCGCGAAGACCAGCACGATGTTGCTCGATTCCACCGGCAGCACCAGCGTGCCGGCGCCCGGCCCCACCTGGCTGGCCACCGCGTAGCCCTGCGCCTGCATCACTTCGGTGAGGCGCTTGGCGAGCTCACCCGCACCGACGAAGGCGGGCTCGAGGCGCGCCGAGAAGCGGCCGCGCATGAACGGCCGGTCGAGAACGCGGATCGCCTCCACCGCCTGCGCCACCACGGAGGGCTTGCCCATCAGCATGATCGCGTTGCGGTTGAGGTCGTCCTCGATCTTCAGGCCCTGGCCGTCGAAGGCGCTGCGCAGCCAGCCCGAGACGTTGCCGCTCGCGACGTTCTGCATCTCCACCAGCTGGAACAGCGGCCGATGCCCGTCGGGCACGCTGGGCGTCCCGCGCCCCGTGAGGATGGTCGGTGCCGCGGTCGTCGCGCCGGGGGCGGCCGGCTGCACCTTCAGCAGGTCGTTCTCCCAGACCACCCGCACTTCGTAGCTGCGCAACACCTCCTGCACCAGATCGTAGTACTGGTCCGCCGTCTGCGCGCCGGGAAGTCGCAGCGTCACGAGGTCGGTCTTGGCGCTGATCGCGGGGTCGATCTGGAAGTTGAGGCCGAGCTGGTTGCCGAAGGCCTCGTTGATGAAGGCCGGCAGCGCCAGCGATTCGATGCTGGCCGACACCGGGCCCGCCTTCAGTGGCGGACGGGCGTCGCGTTGCACGAGGCCGGCACTCGATGGACCGTCGCTCGGGCGTGCCGGAACCTCGACCCGGCGCAGCGACTCGCGGGCATCCGCCGTTCCGGTGACCAGTGCCTGGTCCCGGTCGCGATCGACGCGCTCGGGGATCTGCAGTCGCTCCTGCACCCGCACCGGGCCGGGCGTGGCGCAGCCGGCGAGCAGTACCAGGGTCGCAGTGGTCAGGGTGGTCGATACGGATGGGCGGATCATTCGGTGGTCCTGCGGCCTCAAGGGCCTTGCGTGTCATCGGCGCAGCCGCCGGCGGGGCGGGGCGCGTAAAGGGTGTAGTCGATTCGGCAAGCGCCGGCGTCGACCTGCATGCGGGCGGCGTCGATGGCGATGATGCTTCGGCCGTCCGGCAGCGCCTCGCCGGCGGCAAGGCGCTTCACGTCGAGCGCGTTGCCGGGCGTG
>JAJTHD010000247.1 GCA_021297925.1 Lysobacteraceae bacterium | reverse complement strand
GACATGCGGCTGACCATGAAGATGCCGGCCGTCACCATCGTCGCGGCGTGGATCAGCGCGGAGATGGGCGTCGGACCCTCCATCGAGTCGGGCAACCAGACGTGTAGCGGGACCTGCGCTGACTTGCCCATCGCGCCGATGAACAGGCAGATGCCGATGAAGGTCATCGCATCGACCTGCCACGCCGGGACGTCGAAGCCCAGCAGCGAGAACTGGCTCCAGACCACGAGGGTCTCGCCCACCGCATCCGTGGCCTTGGCGAAGACCGTCGCGTAATCGAGCGACCCGTAGTAATAGAGGATGGCCGCGATGCCGAGCAGGAAGCCGAAGTCGCCGACGCGGTTGACGAGGAACGCCTTCATGTTGGCGAACACCGCCGTCGGCCGCTTGTACCAGAAGCCGATCAGCAGATAGGACACGAGGCCCACCGCCTCCCAGCCGAAGAACAGCTGGAGGAAGTTGTTGCTCATCACGAGCATCAACATCGAGAAGGTGAACAGCGAAATGTAGCTGAAGAAGCGCTGGTAGCCGTCATCTTCGGCCATGTAGCCGATGGTGTAGACGTGGACCAGCAGCGACACGAACGTGACGACGACCATCATCATGGCCGTGAGGCGGTCGACCATGAAACCGACGTGGGCCGAATAGCCGCCGATCTCGAAGAACGTATAGACGTTCTGGTTGTAGGGATCGGCACCGCCGAACCAGAGCTGCCAGAGGACGTGGCAGGACAGCGCGCAGCTGATCGCGACGCCCGCGATGGTCGCGGTATGGGCGCCGGCCCTGCCAAGCTGCCGACCGAAAAGGCCGGCGGCGATCGACCCGAACAGCGGGGCGAGCGCGATGATCAGCAGGAGGTTGGTCGAGAGCGTGTGGCCCATGTCAGCCCTTCATCGCGTCGAGTTCGGCCACGTTGATCGTCCGCTTGTTGCGGAAGAGCGTGACCAGGATGGCGAGGCCGATGGCCGCCTCGGCGGCGGCGACGGTGAGGATGAAGAACACGAAGACCTGGCCGTGCACGTCCCCGAGGAAGCGGGAGAAGGCCACGAAGTTGATGTTCACCGCCAGCAGCATCAGCTCGATGCACATCAGCAGGACGATGACGTTCTTCCGGTTGATGATGATGCCGGCGATGCTGGTGCAGAACAGGATCGCGGCCAGGGTCAGGTAGTGGGCCAAGGTGATCATTCGGCGCCCTCCTCGCGGCGGACTTCAGGGGCCATCTTGAGGACGCGGACACGGTCCTCCTTGCGGACGGCCGACTGCTTGGCGGGATCCTGATGGCGGGCGCCGGGACGGCGACGCAACGTGAGCATGACCGCGGCGAGGATGGCGACCGTCAGCAGCACTGCGGCGATCTCGAAGGGCAGCAGGTAGCCGGAGAACAGCGCTCGGCCGATCCACTCGAGTTTGCTCGTGCCGGCGGCGGCGGCAGGGTCGGCGACGGGGAAGGCGACGTCACGCTTGCCTGTGGTCACGCCGAGCAGGACGAGCATCTGCACGAACATCAGGCCGGAGACGACGGCGGCGGCGGGCAGGTAGCGGGCGAACCCCTCGCGCAGCGGCACCGTGTTGATATCGAGCATCATCACGACGAACAGGAACAGGACCATCACCGCGCCGACGTAGACCAGCACGAGCGCGACGCCGAGGAACTCGGCCTGCAGGAGCAGGAACAGGCAGGCGGTGGAGAAGAAGGTCAGCACGAGGCAGAGCACCGCGTGCACAGGGTTCTTCAGCAGGATGACGCCGAGGGCGGACGTCACCGCCATCGCCGCGAAGAGGTAGAACGCGATCAGTTCCATCGTGGTCGGTGCCCCTTCGTCAACGGTAGGCGGCGTCGGCCGCGCGGCGCTCGGCGATCTCCGCCTCGAGGCGGTCGCCGATCGCGAGGAGCTGCGGTTTGGTGACTATGTTCTCGCCGCGCTTCTCGAAGTGGTACTCGTGGATGTGCGTCTCGACGATCGAGTCGACCGGGCAGCTCTCTTCGCAAAAGCCGCAGAAGATGCACTTGAAGAGGTCGATGTCGTAGCGCGTGGTGCGGCGCGTGCCGTCGGCGCGCACGTCGGAGTCGATGGTGATGGCCAGCGCCGGGCACACCGCCTCGCAGAGCTTGCAGGCGATGCAACGCTCCTCGCCGTTCGGGTATCGGCGCAGGGCGTGCAGGCCGCGGAAGCGCGGCGACTGCGGGAACTTCTCGTAGGGGTAGTTGACCGTGTACTTCGGCTTGAACATGTACACGAGGGTGAGCCACATGCCCTGCAGCAGTTCCAGCAGCAGGAGGCTCTTGAGGTAGGCGATCGCGCGGTTCATGGAGTGGCTCGTGCCCTGCCCTTAGCGGCCGATCTCGAACCAGCCGGCGTAGGCCATGGCGGCCACGACGACGGTCCAGACGATGGTGATGGGGATGAACACCTTCCAGCCCAGGCGCATGATCTGGTCGTAGCGGTAGCGCGGGAACGTCGCGCGGAACCAGACGAAGCTGAAGGCGAAGAAGAAGGCCTTGATGAGCAGCCACCACGGGCCGTCGGCGCCGAGCACCGGCACGCCGGCCGGGAACGGCGACAGCCAGCCGCCGAGGAAGAACAGTGCGGCGAGGAAGCTGATCAGGATCATGTTCGCGTATTCGGCGAGGAAGAAGATCGCGAACGCCGAACCCGAGTACTCCACGTGGAAACCGGCGACGATCTCCGACTCGCCCTCGGCGACGTCGAACGGGGCACGGTTGGTTTCGGCCACGCCCGAGATGAAGTAGATGACGAACAGCGGCAACAGCGGCAGCCAGAACCACTCGAACAGGCCGGCATCGCCCTTCTGGGCGTGCACGATCTCGGTGAGGTTCATCGTGCCGGCGGCGACCAGCACGCCGACCAGGGCGAAGCCCATGGCGATCTCGTAGCTGACCACCTGCGCGGCGGAGCGCAGCGCGCCGAGGAAAGCGTACTTCGAGTTCGAGGCCCAGCCGCCGATGATGATGCCGTACACGCCCATGGAGGTCAGCGCGAGCAGCACCAGAAGGCCGGCGTCGACGTCGGCGATGACCAGCCCTTCGCCGAACGGGATCACCGCCCAGGCCGCGAAAGCCGGCGCCAAGGCGATCAGCGGCGCGAGGCGGTGCAGGAACGCGTTCGCGCTGGACGGCACGATGCTTTCCTTGAACAGCATCTTGAAGACGTCCGCGAAGGCCTGGATGACACCGAGGCCAGGCACGAGTTGGCCGACGTAGACCGGCCCGTGACGCACGTGCATCCAGCCGATCACCTTGCGCTCGAGCAGCGTGTAGAAGGCCACGGCGATGGTGAGCGACAGCAACAGCGGGACGATCTTCACCAGCATCCACGCCACCGAACCGGCGGCGCCATAGCCGAGGAGGAAGTCGCGGAGCGGAGCGAACAAGTCCATCAGGCACCCGCCTTAGTGATGGAGAGCGCGCCGTGCGCCGCCAGCGGCGCGGTCGCCGGATAGGCGGACTCGATCCACGCCGTGCCGCGGGCGAGGCGCGGGTCCAGGCGGACCGGCAAGGCCGCATGCCCATTCGCGTCGGCGACCTTGGCGATGGTCCCTTCACCGAGGCCCAGGGCTGCGGCGTCCTCCGGATGCAGGTCGACGCCCTGCCCCCGGGTCAGCGGATGCGCGTTCAGCGCTTCCGAGCGGCGCAGCTGCGCGTCGGCCCGGTAGATCGGGGTGGTCGCGAGCCGCTCGATCGGCGCGATGACGGGGGCGGCGGACAGTCGCTGGCCCGGGGCCACGCGGTGCGCGGCCAAGCCGGACCGCAGGCCGTCGAGGTCGAGGTGATCGAAACCACGTAGCTGCAGCGATTCCCCTAGGGCCCGGAGCACGCGCCATCCCGGGCGCGCGTCGCCGCGCGGCTTGCCCCCGGCCTGGACGGCCTGAACGCGGCCGTCGAGGTTCGTGTACAGGCCTTCGGCCTCCGCCCCTGCGGCGATCGGGAGGATCAGATCGGCGACCTGCTTCAGGGAGTCGCTGGCCCAGGCCGACAGGGCGACGACTTTGGCCGACGAGAGCGCCTTCAGGGCCGTCGTGGCGTCGGCGAAGTCGTAGGCGGGCTCGATGTTGTGCAGCAGGTAGGCCGGCTTGCCACCCAGCAGCTGCGCCTTGGCGTCTTCGCCCCCCTGTCCGGGAAGCACGCCATGCTGCGACAGACCGAGGGCGTTGGCCCCCTGCGGGATGCGGTTCAGCGCGACGCCGGTGGCCTGGGCGACCGCTCGGGCGGCGGCCCGGACGTGCGAGGCGGTCGCATGGCGTTCGGCGATCTCGCCGAGCAGCAGGACGCCCGCCTTCGCGGAACGCAGGGCGTCGACGATCCCGTCCAGCGCCGGGTCCTCGATGGGCGTCGCGATGCCCGAGGGCAGCGACGCACCGACCCGGGCGGCGAGCGCGGCCAGCACGCCAGGCAGCTTCGACGGTGCGACGACGACCTTGCCGGCGATCGGATGGGAAAAGGCGAAGTCGACCGGGTTGATCGCGAAGACGCGTGCGCCCTTCTTGGTCGCCTTCAGCAGACGCTGGTGGAGCAAGGGCACTTCGTGGCGGAGGTTCGAGCCCACGAGCACCACGACGTCCGCGGTTTCGAGGTCCGCGACGCTGCGGGCGAAGGGTTCGGCGACCGGCGCATCAGCGAGGTCCTGCAGCCCGATGCGGTGGTCGACGTGGGCGCTCCCGAGGCCGGCCGCGAGACGCGCCAGCGATGCACCCTCCTCGTTGGACGTCGACGGATGCACAAGCACGCCGAGGCGCGGGCCCGCGGCGCGGAGGATGAGGGTCGCCTGGGCGATCGCCTCGTCCCAACCGATGGCCTTCCAGCTGCCGTCCGCCTGCTTGGCGAGCGGCGTGGTGGCGCGATCATCGCTATACAGGCCCTCGTGCGAATAGCGGTCGCGGTCGGAGAGCCAGCACTCGTTCACCGCCTCGTTGTCGCGCGGCACGATGCGCAGGACGTCGCCGCGACGGACGTGCAGGAACAGGTTGGAGCCGAGGGCGTCGTGCAGGCCGATCGACTCGCGGGCCACCAGCTCCCACGGGCGGGCCTTGAAGCGGAAGACCTTGTTGGTCAGCGCGCCCACGGGGCAGACGTCGATGACGTTGCCCGAGAGTTCGGTCGTCAGCGGCTTGCCGTCGTAGGTGCCGATCTGGAGGTTCTCGCCGCGGTACATGCCGCCGAGTTCGTAGGTCCCGGCGACATCGGCCGTGAAGCGTACGCAGCGCGTGCAGTGGATGCAGCGCGTCATCTCGGTGGCGACCAGCGGGCCGAGGTCCTCGTCGGCCACGACGCGCTTGCGCTCGACGTAGCGACTGACCGAGCGGCCGTAGCCCATCGAGACGTCCTGCAGCTCGCACTCACCGCCCTGGTCGCAGATCGGGCAATCAAGCGGGTGGTTCACCAGCAGGAACTCCATGACGTTGCGCTGCGCATCGAGCGCGCGCTTCGTCTGGGTGGTCACCTTCATGCCTTCCATCACCGGCGTGGCGCAAGCCGGGGCCGGCTTCGGCATCTTCTCGACGTCGACCAGGCACATGCGGCAGTTCGCCGCGATCGGCAACTTCTTGTGATAGCAGAAGCGCGGGATCGCGATGCCAGCCTTGTCGGCGGCCTGAATGATCATCGAGCCCTTCGGGGCCTGCATCGGCACCCCGTCGATCTCGATGTTCACGAGGTCCGTGGCGGGGGCGGTGGGCGTGGCGGCGCTCATGCGGCCTTCTCCGTGACGACGCCGGCCGCCTGGTCGTCGACCAGGAAGCGCTTGTT
>JAJTHD010000028.1 GCA_021297925.1 Lysobacteraceae bacterium | reverse complement strand
CCGTGCAGGGCGAGGTCGAGGCCTTCCTGCTCTTCGTCCGGCGTGTCGCGCAGCCCACCGAAGAGACCGGCGATCTTGAGGGTGATGACGGTGACCACCGCCGACCACACCACGGTGATGCCGACGGCCGCGGCCTGCCAGAACACCTGCTCGCCGATGCTGCGATCGCCCGGAAGACCGGCGCCACCGAACGCGGCCGACGCGAACACGCCGGTGAGCAGGGCGCCGATGATGCCGCCCACGCCGTGCACGCCGAACACGTCCAGCGAGTCGTCGTAGCCGAAAATGCGCTTGAGCTTGGTGGCCGCGAAGAAGCAGAGAACGCCCGAGATCGCGCCGATGGCCAGGGCTCCCATCGGACCGGCCGTGCCCGCGGCCGGCGTGATGGCGACGAGCCCCGCGATGACGCCCGAGGCGATGCCCAGCACCGAGGGTTTGCCGTGCGTCACCCACTCCGCGGCGATCCAGCCCAGCGCCGCCGTGGCCGCTGCGATCTGCGTGACCAGCAGGGCCATGCCCGCGCCGCCGTTGGCGGCGACCGCGCTGCCGGCGTTGAAGCCGAACCAGCCCACCCACAGCAGGCCCGCGCCGATCAGCGTGTAGCCCAGGTGGTGCGGGGCCATCGCCGTGGTCGGCCAGCCCTTGCGCTTGCCGATCACGATCGCGGCCACGAGGCCGGCGATGCCTGCGTTGATGTGCACCACCGTGCCGCCGGCGAAGTCGAGCACGCCCCAGTCCCAGAACAGCCCGCCCGGGCCGGCCCAGGTCATGTGCGCGATCGGCAGGTAGGCGAAGGTGAACCAGAGCGCCGTGAACACCAGCAGCGCCGCGAAACGCATGCGTTCGGCGAACGCACCGACGATCAGCGCTGGCGTGATGATCGCGAAGGTCATCTGGAAGGCCACGAACAGGCTTTCCGGAATGGCCAACACCAGCGAATCGCGCGTCACGCCGGCGAGGAAGACCTTGTCGAAGCCGCCGATGAAGCTGGCCAGGTTGATCTCGCCTTCCACCATCCCCGTGGTGTCGAAGGCCAGCGAATAGCCGTAAACCACCCAAAGCACCGTGATCAGTCCAGCAATCGCGAAGCACTGCATCAGCACCGACAGCACGTTCTTGGCCCGCACCATGCCGGCGTAGAACAGGGCCAGCCCCGGCAAGGTCATCAGCAGCACCAGGGCCGTGGCCACCAGCATCCAGGCCGTGTCGCCGGCCGAGAGCGTCGGCGCGGCGTCCTGCGCCGCGGCGACCCCCGCCATCCCCATCGCCGCCACGGTGGCGGCCCCCTTCACGACGGTCCATGCCGTCGACTGCATCCGAAGTCGCATCGTCGATCCCCTTGGTTTGAAGTCCCCGGGATCGAGAGGACCAGAAGCGGCTCGATTGTCTACGTCACCGCCGCCGTGCTTTGATACTGCCCCCTGTCGCCGGGGGGTCGCCCGACCCGAGGTCGCGCCATCCTCCGACGGCGCGCCACCCGCCCCGCCGGCCATCCTGATCGTCGACCGCCCACGGAACGCCGCCATGATCGACCTGAAGGCCCTCGACGACCTCGCCCGCCGCCTCGCCGAATCGCTGCCGCCCGGCTTGGGCCACGCCCGCGCCGACCTCGAGACGCATCTCCGCGCCACGCTGCAGGCCGGCCTCGCCAAGCTCGACCTCGTGACGCGCGAGGAGTTCGACGTGCAGGCCGCGGTGCTCCGCCGGACCCGCGAGAAGCTGGAAGCCCTCGAGCGCCGCGTCGCGGCCCTCGAAGCCGGCGCCGGCGACACCGCTCCTCGCCACTGAGCGACCCGCCATGGGCCTGTCCTGGGTGCACGCCCGTGCACGCTGCGGCGTGCGCGCGCCCGACGTCCGCGTCGAGGTCTTCACCTCGGGTGGCCTCCCGGCCATCACAATCGCCGGGCTCTCGGGCTCGGCATCGCGGGATGCGCGGGACCGCCTTCGCGCGGCCATCGCCGCAAGCCAGCTCGAACTGCCGAGCCAACGCATCACGATCAATCTCGCGCCTGCGGACCTCCCGAAGGAAGGCGCACGCTTCGACCTGCCGATGGCCATCGGCGTCCTCGCGGCGAGCGGCCAGGTCCCGGAGGCCTCGCTGCGCGACGTCGAGCTCCTCGGCGAACTGTCGCTTGGCGGTGGGCTTCGCCCGGTGGGTGCCACCCTGCCCGCCGCACTCGCCGCCCGCGACGCGGGCCGATCGCTGATCGTCCCGGAAGGCGATGCGGCGCAGGCGGCGGCCGCCCGCGGGGCGACGGTGCACACGGCGCGCACCCTGGCGCAGGTGGTCGCCCACCTGCGCGGCGAGACACGCCTGCCGGTGGCCACGCCGCCGTCGCCACACGACCCCGAGCCCGGTGAAGGCCCCGACTTGGCCGACGTGGCCGGCCAAGCCGCGGGCAAACGCGCCCTGGAGATCGCCGCGGCCGGCCACCATGCGCTGCGCTTCGTCGGACCGCCCGGCTGCGGCAAGACCCTGCTGGCGCGCTGCCTGCCGGGCCTGCTGCCGCCGCTGGGCGAGGACGAAGCCCTCGAGCTCGCCCTCGTTCAGGGCCTCCTGCCCCCATCGCGCGGGCTCCCGTCCTGGCCCGCCGCGCGCCCCTTCCGGTCCCCGCTGCACGGCGCCAGCGCCGCGGCCCTGGTCGGCGGCGGCACCGTGCCGCGGCCCGGCGAAATCTCGCTCGCCCACCATGGGGTGCTGTTCCTCGACGAATTGCCGGAGTGGCCGCGGGCCAGCCTCGAGGCGCTTCGCGAGCCGCTGGAATCGGGGGTCGTCCATGTGGCCCGGGCGGCGACGCAGGCGGAGTTTCCGGCGCGCGCGCTGCTGGTGACCGCGATGAACCCCTGCCCCTGTGGCTGGGCCGGCGATCCCTCCGGCCGCTGCGCCTGCCCCACCGACGCGATCGCCCGCTACCAGGCCCGCGTGAGCGGCCCCCTGCTGGATCGGATCGACCTGCACGTGAGCCTGCGGCGGCTGCCCTCCGACCTCCTCGCCCGGGCGCCCCGGGGCGAAGCCTCTGCGGACGTTCGCGCTCGCGTGGAGGCCGCGCGGGACCGGCAGCAACGGCGGCAGGGACACCCCAATGCACAACTCGATGCCGCGGGACTGCACCGCCACGCGCAGGCGACCCCCGACGCCCTGTCGCTGCTCGCCGCGGCGGGCGAACGCCTTGCCCTGTCCGGCCGAGCCCTGCACCGGGTGATGCGGGTGGCCCGCACGCTCGCCGATCTCGATGGCGAAACGACCATCGGGACGCCGGCCGTCGCCGAGGCCCTCGCATACCGCGCGCCGTCGGGATCCGCCGAGCCGGTCCGTCAGGCTACGCTGCGGTCTCCGACGACAGGGGACCCGACCCGGCATGGAGTGGCTGGCGCGCGTTGACACGTGGCTGCTCGGCGGGGCGCTGGTCGCCCTCGCCGGCATCGCCTCATCGCTGGTCGCGCGACGCTTCGGGGCCCCGCTGCTGCTGGTCTTCCTCGCCTTGGGCGTGGCGCTCGGGCCGGAGGGCGCGGGGCTCGCCATCGCCCCGCAGACGGTCTACGGCATCGGCGCCCTCGGCCTCGCGGTGATCCTCTTCGACGGCGGCCTGCAGACGCGGCTGGCGCCGATCCTCTCCGCCATCGCCCCGGCCATGTGGCTGGCGACCGCGGGCGTCGGCCTGACGGCGGGACTCACCGCGGTGGCGGCGCATACCCTGTTCGACCTCGGCTGGGCCGAAGCGCTGCTGCTCGGCGCCGTGCTCGCCTCCACCGACGCGGCCGCCGTGTTCTTCCTGCTTCGCGGCGCGGGCATCAGCCTGCCGAAGCGGCTCAACGGTGTGCTGGAGATCGAATCCGGCGCGAACGACCCGGTCGCGGTGTTCCTGACGGTGGTGCTCTGCACGTGGCTGGCGATGGGGGACGTTGGTGGCGGCGACGCCCTCGCGCTCCGCCTCGGCCTGCAGATCGGCGTCGGGGGGCTGATGGGCTGGCTCGGCGGCCGGGCGCTGGCGCACGCGCTGAACCGGCTGGCGCTGCCTGACGGCCTGCACGCGCTACTGGCCCTCGCCGGCGCCATCGGCCTGTTCGCCGGCACCAACCTGATCGGGGGCAGCGGCTTCCTCGCCGTCTACCTCGCCGGCCTGGTGCTCGGCCAGCGGCCGGTGCGCGCGATCGCCACCGTCACCACCGTCCAGCACGCGGCGACCTGGCTGGCGCAGGGCGTGATGTTCCTGCTGCTGGGCATGCTGGCGCGACCTTCGACGCTGGCGGCGGTGCTGCTGCCGGCGCTCGCGCTGGCGGCGTGGCTCATGCTGGTCGCCCGGCCGGCGGCCGTGGCCGCCTGTCTCGCGCCCTTCGGCTTCCGGTGGCTGGAGATCGGGTTCGTGGGCTGGGTCGGCCTGCGCGGCGCGGTCGGCATCTTCCTCGCCTCGCTACCCCTGCTGATGGGCCTGCCCAACGCCGCGCTCTTCTTCGACGTGGCCTTCGTGGTGGTGGTGACGTCCCTGCTCGTGCAGGGCTGGACGCTGAAACCCGCCGCACGGCTGTTCCGGGTGGCCTTGCCAAGGCGCCAGGCCGAGGCGCGCCGCATCGAGCTCGACCTGCCCGGCCAGCTCGCCTTCGAGCTCGTCGGCTATCCGGTGGGCACCACCAGCGCGGTGCTGTCGCATCGTGCGCAGGTGCCGGGCTGGGCGCGCCCGGCCATGGTGGTCCGGGACGAGCGCGTGCTGCTGCCCGCCGAGGCCGGTGCCCTCGCCCCCGGGGACACCGCGTACTTCCTCGCGCCGCCCGGCGAGGTCTACCGGCTGGACTGGCTGTTCGCCGAAGGCCACGAGGCGCGCGAGGCGGAGCATGCGGCCTTCGGCCAGTTCGCCCTCGACGCCGACGTGCCGCTGGGCGAGATCGCCGCGTTCTACGGCCTGCCGATCCCGCCGCGCTATGCCGCCCACACGGCCGCGGAGATGTTCGGAAGCCGCTTCGAGGGCGAAGTCCACATCGGGGACCGGCTGCGCCTCGGGCCTGCGACCCTGGTCGCCCGTCGCGTCGAGGACGGGCGGGCGGTGCAGGTCGGGATCGTGCTGCCGGAGGTCGTCCTGGGCCCCTTGGCCCGCTGGTGGTCCCAGCGGCGCGGGTGAAGCCCGTGTCGAGACGGGACCAGACGCACTTGCGGGCCAAGAGGCTTCACGTTACACCGTAACAGTTGCCCGCCGCGCTCGCCCCCGGCCTTTCGCGGCACCGTGGCACGCCCGATGTCGTCCCCTGTGACGGTCCCCTCCGGCCGTCGCGGGCGGCGCGCGGGTCACCTGATCCATGCCGGTTGATTGTTTCCGAGGGGAGTCCCGATGGTCCTGTTGCAACGCAAGTGGTGTTCGATCGCCGTGTCGGCGGCGCTGGTCTCGATGGTCTCGGCCGCTGCGGCCGCGCCCGGCAAGTGGGACGCGGGGACCGCCGTGGCCCCGTCGCCGGTCCTCCAGGCCTACGCCGAACAAGGCCGGATGCCCTACATCATCGGCTTCCGCGAGATGCCGGCCGTGACCTACGCGGCCAAGCTCGACGGCGCGTCGAAGGCGCCGCTCGCCGCGATGAGCGACGACGAGGCCGAGGCGAGCGTCGCCGCCTACGTCGACACGCTGGCCAAGACCCAGCGCGGCACCGAGGCGCGCCTCAAGGCTTCCGTGAAGCGCGACTTCGCCGTGCAGCACCGCATGCAGCACGCCTTCAACGGCATCGTCGCCGTGCTGAGCCCCGCCGAGGCCGCCGCGCTCGCCGCCGATCCCGCGGTGACGCTGGTCGAGCCCTACTCGGAAGCGCTCCTCGACGACGACGTCGCGCCCGCGGTGGTCGGCGCGCCGACGGTCTGGTCGAACGGCACCGGGATCCACCGCGCCGCGTTCATCAACCGCGAGCGTACCGGCGTTTCCCTGTTCAACCGCCGCGCCAAGGGCGAAGGCGTGATCGTCGGCGTCATCGACTCCGGCATCAACCAGCGCAGCCCCTCCTTCGCCGGCGTCGATCCGGTGACGGGCTACGAGTTCACCAACCCCTTCGGCGAAGGCACCTACCTAGGCCAGTGCCGCACCGGCGGCGTCGACGCGGGCCGCTGCAACGGCAAGCTCGTCGGCGGCTACGACTTCGTCTACAACGCCGTCTGCACGCCGAACGCGCCGACCACCGACCCCTGCCGCCCCGGCGGCACCTGGCGCGAGGACCCGAGCTTCGGCGACACCGACGGCCACGGGTCGCACACCGCGGGCACCTCGGCCGGCAACAGCCGCCTCGTGAGCTTCCGTGGCAACACGCTGGAACTGAGCGGCATGGCGCCGCGCGCGAACGTGATCTCGTACGACGCGTGCTACACCGTCATCGCGACGGGCGTGGGCCCCTGCCCGAACGTGGCGACCCTCGCGGCCATCAACCAGGCGGTCGCCGATGGCGTCGACGTCATCAACTACTCGATCGGTGGCGGTATCCAGCCGTGGTCGGAAGCAATCTCCCAGGCCTTCTTGGCGGCCGCGGACGCCGGCATCTTCATCGCCGCCTCGGCGGGCAACAGCGGCCCGGGTCCGTCGACGAACGGCCACAACCAGCCGTGGGTCATGACCGTTGCCGCCGCGCAGTCCGGCCGCGCCGGCTACGAGTTCTCGCTCAACGTGTCCGGCAGCACCGTCCCGTCGAACCTGCAGCGCATCCTGCTCAACGCGGGCAGCGGGGGCGTCGAGCTGACCACGTCGATCCCGTCCTCGTCGCTGCGCGCCGGCCCGAACTTCGCCGGCGCGGCCGACGGCTGCACCAGCACGGGCGGCTTCTCGGCGGGCTCCTTCAGCAATCGGATCGCCCTCGTCCGCCGCGGCACCTGCCCCTTCACCGAGAAGGTGACCAACGCGGTTGCCGCCGGTGCCCGCGCCGTGATCATCGTCAACAACACCACGGGCGGCATCGCCCCGTCGGTGCCGGGCGCCACCGTGCCGGTGTTCGGCATGGCGCAGACCGAGGGCGTGGCCCTGCAGGGCCTGACGGCCACCGACACGACCGTCGCTGGATCGATCCCCGCCGCAGCCGCGCTGGTCGCCAATACCCAGGACCAGCTCGCGGGCTTCAGCTCGCGCGGCCCGGCCCCGTTCTCGGTGCTCAAGCCGGACATCACCGGCCACGGCGTCAACATCCTCGAACCGCTGACCTGCGCCGATCCGACGCAGTGGAACACCAGCACCTGCGCGAACACCATCGGCCTGCTGTCGGGCACGTCGATGTCCTCGCCGCAGGTCGCCGGCGCGGGCGCACTGCTCAAGCAGATCTTTCCGGACTGGTCGCCGGCGGAGATCAAGTCGGCGCTGATGATGACGGCCCGCCAGACCGTGCTGCTCGAGGACGGCGTGACCGCCGCGACCCCGTTCGCCGCCGGCGCCGGCCGCCTGCAGGTCGACCTCGCCGCGAAGGCGGGCCTCGTGCTCGACGAGCAGCGTGCCGACTACCTCGCCGCGAACCCGGCGACCGGTGGTGATCCGTCAGCGCTGAACCTCGCCAGCCTCGCGAACCGCGGCTGCAGCGGCACGACCTGCACCTTCACCCGCACCTTCCGCAGCACCCGCGCCACCTTCCAGACCTTCAGCGCCAGCCTGTCGGGCGTGACCGGCACGATCAGCACGCCGATCTTCACCGTCGCGCCCTTCGGTACCGCCAGCATCACCGTCACGGTGAACACGAGCGGACAGCCGAGCGACGGCAGCTACCGCTTCGGCGCGCTGACCCTGACCTCGACCGGCAACGACGCCGCCAGCCGCTCGCCGACCCTTCGCCTGCCGGTGGCGGTCGCGGTGCGTGCGCCGGAGCTGTCGCTCAGCACGCAGTCGATCGCGATCACCGCCCCGGCGAACGCCACGCGCACGGCATCCTTCGGCGTCTGGAGCAGCAACAGCAACCCGGTCGACTTCACCGCCGCGGCGACGGGCACGGGCCAGGGCGCGCTGGTGGCGCAGAGCAGCCTCGGCGCCACCTCGGGTTACTCCGCGGGCCTGTTCACCGACTTCGGCATTGGCCTGTACGCCGCCGATGATTTCGTGCTGGCGACGTCGAGCACCCTGACCTCGATCGCCAACGAGGGCTTCGTCCTGGGCACGGGCGTGATCCCGTCGACCGCCGTCATCCGGTGGTCGATCTTCCCGGATGCCGGCGGCGTGCCCGCGGGCAACCCGGAGACCTCGCCGAACGCGGCCGTGTGGCGCTTCTCGACGCCGGCCAACGGCCCGGGCGTGTCGACGGCTGGGGGAGTGCTGCGCCTGAACCTCGCCGCCGCCGGGCAGTCGGTGACCCTGCCGCCGGGCCGCTACTGGATGGTGCCGCAGGTCAACACCCTGTTCGCCAACCGCTTCGCGTGGTTCTTTTCGCAGGAGGGCAACGGCACGTCGCCGCGCACGACCCAGCCCTCGCTGGCGCCGCCGAACAACGGCTGGAACGTGCCGACCAACCCGCCGGCCGGCTTGGCCTACACGATCAACGGCACGGTCGGCTGCGGTGCGCCGTGGCTCTCGGGCCTGGCCCCGACCAGCGGTCGCGCCGCCGCCGGTTCGCCGGCCAGCGTGGGCTTCACCGTCAACACCGCGGGCCTCGCCCCGGGCAACTACACGGGCTTCGTCTGCATCGGCAGCAACGACCCGTCGCGCCCGCAGGCCAGCGTGCGCGTGAACCTGACCGTGACGCCCTGATCCACGCGCAGCAAGGGTGACGACGACGGGCCCCTCGCGGGCCCGTCGCTTTTCCGGGGTTCGAAGGGCCGGCCGATCGACGACCCAGGGGGACGCGCGCGGACTCAGGCGCTCGGACGCGCGTCCCGGACCGCGCGCAGGCGTGCCGGCAGTTCCATCGGGTTGAAGGGCTTCGTGAACACCGCGAGGCCTCCGGCCGCCAGGAACGCCTCGACGTCCTCGGGAGCGGCCTGGCCGGTGACGAACACCACCGGGACCTCCGCGAGGTCGGGATCGGCCCGCAGCAGCGCCAGGGTGCTCGGGCCGTCGATGCCCGGCATCGACGCATCGAGCAGCATCAGGTCGGGGCGGTCGGCACGCGCGGCCGCAAGGGCTTCCTCGCCGTCGGCGCACATCGTCACCCGCCAGCCGCCGACCGTCTCCAGCGCGACCTCGAGGATCATGCGCATGTCGGGGTCGTCGTCGGCGCAGCGCAGATGCTGGAGCATGGGGGCGGCCTCCGGAGGCGCGGATCCCATCATCCCGCTTCCGCGAGCGCCGCGTCGAGCGCCAGAAGGCGCGCGACGTCGACCGGAATGACGTCGGCACTCAGGGCGACGACCGGCAGCCCGAAACCCTCGCGGCGCAGCGTCGCCACGGTCTGGGCGCCATCCATCACCGGCATGTGCATATCGAGCAGCACGAGATCGATGCCGCCCTCGCGGACGCGCTCGCAGGCCTCGACCCCGGTGGCGGCCTCGAGCACGGTGGCGCCGGTCGCCTCGACCATCGCGCGCACGAGGCTCCGCAGGTCGGGCACGTCGTCGGCGACGAGGATGCGGCCGGCCAGCGCGGGCGGACGGGGCGCTTCGACCTCCTGCTCCGGGCGTGCTCTCGACGTCGATGTCGCCGCCCATCCGCCGGGCGAGCTCGCGCGAGATGTGGAGGCCCAACCCGGTACCGCCGGAGCGCCGGGTGGTCGACACGCCGGTCTGCTCGAAGCGCTGGAACAGTCGCTCGCGCGGGGCATCGTCGATGCCGATCCCGGTGTCCGCGACGACGACGCGCCAACGGCCGGCCGCGGGCTCCCCCTCGACGACGACGCGAACGCCACCCGACGCGGTGAACTTCATCGCGTTGCCCACGAGGTTCAGCACGATCTGCTTCAGCCGGAGCGCATCGACGGCCACCCGCGCCGGCAGCGGCGCCCGGGGATCCAGCTCGAGCAGTTCCGCGCCGATCGCACCCTCGAGGCGGGCCGCCGCGGCCTCCAGCTGTCGCGCCACGCAACGAAGGTCCTGCTGGTGCGTCCACTGCAGCAGCAAGGCCAGGGCAAGGACGACGGGGACCGCCCTTAGCGTCGCCAGCTGGACGGTGAGCTGGGTGGCCATGGGCTGGTCCGCCATCTGCCGCGACGAGCGGGTCACGCGGACCAGCTGGCGCCCCCCCATCAAGGCCACGGCGCCATTGAGCAGCACCACGCTGATGCCGGCGATCCACAGCAGGGGATCGTCCGCGCCGGCCGGCAGGGTGGCCCAGGCCACCAGGGGCAGCAGCGGCCACCAGGTCGACCACCAGGCCGCGAGGAGCGGCCGTTCCGTGCCGGTCGCACGCGACACCCGGATGCACTCCAGCACCGCAAGACCGAACCAGTAGGGGTTGGCGGTGATCACGCTGGCGAGCAGGGCGACCGGCATGGCCCAAGCGAGGCCGAACCGCAGGGTGATCGCGACCGCGGCCATGTTGCCCACGAGGAAGGGCGTCGCCCCGGGACGCTGGAGGGCCAAGGCGTTGACCGCCCCCGCGAGCAGCGTGAACCCCAGCAGCACGACCAGGCGGCCGCGCCAGTCGCCCTAGGGGGGCTCGGGCGCGGGCGGCGTGGGATCGGCGGGTTCGATCACGACTGGGGCTCGGGCGGGTCCAGGGACCGTAACGGTCGGGGTGGGCACGGCGAAATCCAACAAGCGTCAATAGCGGGCGCTTTTCCGATTGCGGGCGGTGCCGACCCTGCCTATCGTGCGCGGGCCTTCCTCCGGCCTCCCCCCATCACGCCATGTCCCCCGCCCCCCGACCGCACGCCCCCCGCCGAACCTGGGCCGGGCTGATCCCGGTCGCTGCCCTCGCCCTCTGCCTCGCCGCCTGCCAGACCCCGATGTCCGACGTCCCCTACCGCCCCCGGCCGTCCAACGACACGGCCATGGAACGCCTGTCCAAGGCCGTCGCCCGCTATCCCGGCGCCCCGAACATCGACCGCGAATACACCGGCACCGTCGCCGACTGGCCGCTGTTCTTCATCCGGCACAACTACTCGAGCCAATGCTTCGATACCCAGTACTGCCTCGTGAAGTACGGGGCCGTGCCGCACGAGCATCGCGAACCGACAGGCTCCATCGCATCGCTCGGTGATCATTATCCGGATGTCCTCACCGGCGCCGTCTCGATCGCCATCGACAACTTCGCCGGGCCGGTCGAGATCACGTGGCGCTCGAAGGACGGATCGCCGCTGGAAGCGACGCTCGACTTCGACGTGCTGTTCAAGGACCGGCTGGTGCCGCTGCCGCCCACGGTGAAGCGCGAGGACATCCCCGAGCGCATCGGCATCGGCCACCCGACCATCATCGTCGAAGTCGTGGACCGCACGGTCAACGTCTACACCCGCACCTTCATTCCGATGAAGACCGAGCAGATCCCCGGTAACCGCCTGAGCCGCCACAACGTGGACCTCGTCCGCGTGTTCACGCAGACCTATTGAGGACGCGCCATGGGAGTTGACCGCCACCCGGACGGCGTCCGGGTCGACCCCGCCACGCCGGACGATCTCGCGACGTTCGCCGAGGCGCAGCGCCAGATCGGCCGCATGCAGGCCCCGCTGCTGCACGACGCGGCGAAGCCCGACAGCCGCCTGTTCGTGATGGCCTTCGACGGCACCGGCAACGACAAGGACGCCGAACCGCGCGAGTACTGGACCAACGTCGCATTGCTGCACGAGCAGGTCCGCGAGGCGCGGCGACGGAATCCTTCGGTCGCGACCGGCTACGTCCCCGGCCCCGGCACCCAGGACGCGGCCGTGCCGAAGCTGCTCGACCAGATCACCGGCTACACCTTCCAGGCGCGAGTCGAGCAGGGCTACCACCAGTTCACCGAACAAGCGCTGGCGTGGCTCAAGCAGAACCCCGGCGCCGAAGTTTCGGTGGCTGCGGTCGGCTTCAGCCGCGGCGCCGAGCAGGCCGCGGCCTTCACCCGGCTGGTGCACGAACGCGGCATCCAGAACCCGGAAGGCGCGATCGTCGAACGCAACCCCGCCGGTGAGATCACCGGCGTCACCTACACCCTTCCCCCGCTGGTCCCCCCCACGCAGGTCAAGCAGGCCATCGTCAGCTTCGACCCGGTGGGCACCGGACAGCCGATGGACCACGACCGACGACTGCCCCCCTCGGTGATGGGCGGCCTCCAGATCTCGGCCCTGCACGAGCAGCGCGACCAGTTCCGCTCCACGGAAGCCATGTCACCGGGCCTGAGCCCGGACCGCCGCTTCCTGCAGGTCTGGGTCGCCGGCGCACACAGCAACATCGGCGGCAGCTACTCGGCGAACGGATTGTCGGATCGCAGCTTCAACCTCGCGACCGAGTACCTGAACCATCTGAGCGATCGACCCCTCTTCACCAAGCGCCCCGAATCGCTCGACCCGGCCATGAACGTGATCCACCGCTCGCACGAACACCAGTGGGTCTACACCCAGCGAGGCTTCCGCGATGGGCAGCGCGACGTGGTGCAGCAGTTGGCGCCGCCTTCGGCCTGTCGTCCCGTCCCAGCCCTCTGCCATGACCGCGAGCCGCAGGACGCCGCACTGGCGGCCACGGTGACCTGGCGGGACGTCCGGCTCACGCCGAATCCAGTGGCAGGTACGCCCGGGACGCGCGATGCGCCGACGCCAATCTGGCAGCAGACGCCATCAACGCCGCGGAGCGCGGCCGACGAGGTCGATGCCCTGTTCGACCGCCTGTCGGCAGCGGCGATGGCCGGCGACCAGACCGGCATGCGGGCGGCGTCCCGCGACTACGTCCGACTCGACTCGGGCCAGGCATGGCGCGCGTCGGGACGGCAGGCCGACCCCGAACCCACGCCGTCCCACGCTCCGACCGCCGAGCCGGCTCCGACCGTCGCCATCGAGACCTCCGGGCCGCGCCGATGAGCACCAACGACACTCCGACCGCCGCGAGCGCGGAGGCCCTCAAGACGATGGCGCTCCGGATGGCCGCACTCGTCGATGCGCTCGAGGACCGCAGCCTCGCCGTGGTCGATGCGAGCCGCGCGAACCGCGAGGCCCTCGCTCGGGCAGCGGCGACGGTCGACGCGGCCGGTCCACGGCTGGTCGAGGCCGCGACGCAGGCCGTGCGCAACGAGGCAGCGTCCGCCTTGGCAAGCGGACTGGGATCGAGCGTGGACGAAATCCGGAAGGCGCTCGCCGCCGCCGCCGAGGACGCCACGAACGGGGCGCGGCGGCTTGCGGCGGAACGCGACGCCCTGGGCCGGCAACAGCGTCGCGCGTTCTGGACTGGCGCAGTAGCCTTGGGCGTGGGTGCGGTGCTGATCGTCGCCAGCTGCGCGTGTTGGGTGGCGCAAGCGCGGGCGGAGGTGGAGGCCTTGGCCTTCCCCGCCGCCGTGCATGCCGCCACCGCGTCGGGCGCCCTGCGGGCCTGCGGTGACAAATTGTGCGCCCGCGTCGGGACCGAATCCCGTCGGGCGGGCGAGCGCGGCGAATACCTCGTGGTCGAATGAACGACGGGCCCCATGGGGCCCGTCGCCGTCCCTCCCCATCGGTCGCGGCGCGCCTCCCCGCGCGCCGGACCGCCCGTCGCGTCAGGCCGCGACGGTCTCCTTCTCGCCGTGGAACTGCTCTTCCTCGGTGCTGCCGCGCATGGCCGTGGTCGAGCTTTGGCCGCTCTGGATGGTCTGCGTGACGGCATCGAAGTAGCCGGTGCCGACTTCGCGCTGGTGCTTCACCGCGGTGAAACCGCGCTCGGCGGCGGCGAACTCGCGCTCCTGCAGCTCGACGAAGGCGCTCATCTGGCGGCGGGCGTAGCCATGGGCCAGGTCGAACATGCCGTAGTTGAGGCTGTGGAAGCCGGCCAGCGTGATGAACTGGAACTTGTAGCCCATCGCGGCGAGCTCCTTCTGGGAGCGCGCGATGGTCGCGGCGTCGAGGTTCTTCTTCCAGTTGAAGGACGGCGAGCAGTTGTAGGCCAGCATCTTGCCCGGGTGCTTGGCATGCACGGCTTCGGCGAACTTGCGG
>JAJTHD010000224.1 GCA_021297925.1 Lysobacteraceae bacterium | reverse complement strand
GTGCGCGCCGGAATGACCACCCCACTGTGCCTGCCAGCGCCCGTAGCCAACGCTGCCGGCCTCGGCGCGCAGGCGCGTGCCGTCGATGTCGTAACCGGTCGGCGAGACGTAGTTGATGGCGCCGCCCAGCGAGGCCGCGCCGTACTCCAGCGCGTTCGGGCCGCGCCACACTTCGATGTAGCGCGCCGAGAGCGCGTCGATCGACTGCATGTCGAAACCGCCGTCGGCGAGGTTGATCGGAATGCCGTCCTGCAGCACCACGAGGCCGCGGCCGTGGAAGGTGCGCTGCACGCCGGAACCGCGGATCGCAATGCGCGATTCCTCCGAACCGAAACGCGGCTGCACGAACACGCCGGCGGCGAAGCCCAGCGCGTCCGAGAGCGTGCTGACGCGGCCTTGGCGGAGGGCTTCGGCATCGACCAGCGTGGTGGCGCCAGCGCGCTCAGCCAGGCGCTTCTTCGCACCCTCCATCGACAGCGGCGCCAGCGGCGTCAGGTTCTGGCCTTCGACCTCGACCCGGTCCAGCACGGCGGGGGCGTTGGCGGTCTCGGCGGCCACGGCGGGCAGCGCGACGAGCGCCGCGGCAAGGGCAAACGCGAGGGGGTGGCGACGGAGCGTCGGCATGGCGGAACCTCTCAAGGGGAAACGGAATTCGGGACGGTTCGGCGGCGCAGGCGCAGTGCGATGCCCAGACCGGCAAGCACGAGACCCAGCGCCAGCACGGCGACCTGCAGCGCGTCGCGGCGCCCGGGCGAACCGAGCAGCCCGGCCAGCGGCTGCCACTTGTGGACGATGGAGAAGACCCAGGCTTCGGCGACCGCCGTGGCGCTCATCGCATCGAGGCGCTGCGCGGTGTCCGGGTCGAAGGCGATGCGGCGGCCGTCGGCGGTGGTGGCGATCCACGCCGGGAGCCGGCGGTTGCGGAAGTCGTACTCGGGGCCGAAGCGCGTGACACGGCGCAGCGTTTCGCCTGCCACGCCATGGCGGGCCGACGCGGCAGAGGCCAACGCGTGCTCACCCTTCGCCACGTTGGTGCCGCTGGCCAGATCCACGACCCGCGCCTCCGGCACCGGCACGCCCCAGCCCGGCGCCAGCGGCTGGCGCAGCACGAGGACGGCGCGGCCATCGGGCAGCGTCGCCACGCTGGCTTGCGACCAGGCCGCCTCGCCGTCCGACGGCGTGAGGGCTTGGGCGAGGCGCGCCACGTCGAACTCCTTCGGAGGGACCACGAGCGCGGGCGGCAGCGACAGCCCGCGATCGGGCGCGTCGCCGGCCTTCCAGAGGGCATGGATCAAGCCGCTGCTGGCCATCCCCAGCAAGGGCAGACCGGCCCACAGCGCGAGCCGACGGTGCCAGCGGCGCGAGGGCGGCACTTTCGACGAGGCGGAACGTCCCCACCACAGCACGAGGCCCGCGGCGCCAATGAGCAGCAGGACCGTCATCGCACTCGCCACCACGGTGCGACGCAGCGGATCGAAGGCACCGAGGAAGGCCAACGTGTGCACCTGCCGGAAGCCGGCCTGCATCCAGCGGCGGCGCGCGTCGGAGAGCGATGCCAGCACGCCGGTCTCGGTGTGCACGTAGGCAATCAACCCGTCGTCGCCCTCGAAGCTCACGGCCCAGACCGGAAGCAGGCGGTTCACCCACGGGTAGTCGGCGCTGAAGCGGTCGACGCGTTCGATCGACTGGATCGCGCGTTCCTCGCCGAGGTACCAGCCCGCCAACCATCGCGCGTAGTCGCGGTCGCTGCCGGGCCACGGGCTGCCGTCCATGTGGTGGTAGCGGCGTTCGCCGTCCGGCATCGTCAGTTGCCAGAGCGCGCCGCCCGGTCCAGGCACCGTGCGCACCACGGCCGCGCCGTCGCTCTCGCGAAGCACCGCGGGCAGGCCGCCCACCAGGCCGTCGGGCGCGACTGCCGTGCTCGGCAACGATCGCTGCACGGGCATGGGGGCCAACAGCCCCATCAAGGGATGGAGGAAGCCGGAAAGCGTCCAGGCGACGAGGACGACGAGCGCCACCCAAGCCAAGGCGCGGTGGAGTCGGGACGCGAACGGCAGGGTGGCGAAGCGGGCGGGCACGGCGGGCGAGGACGTCTCGTAGAGGCCGCGCAGTCTCCGGGCCTGTGGCGGCTTCGGGAATGCGACACAAGGTCGCACCCCGGCCGCGTGCCGCACCCGGACCGCGCGGGCTACCCTTTCCGCCATGTCTGCGGATACCCGCCACGAAAGCCTCGACGCCACGCTCTATGGCTTGCGCTGGTTCGCCGTGGCCGGCCAGTTCAGCGCCTTCGCCGTCGCGCAATGGGCGCTTCGCCTCGAACTGCCGTGGCCACCCCTGCTGTTGGGCGCCTGCGCGCTCGGCGCGGCGAACGCCCTGATCGGCCTTTGGCGGCAACGCCAGCCGGCCAGCGAAGCGCGCCTGATGATCGGCCTGACCGTCGATCTGGTGGCCCTCACGTGGGCACTGTTTTTCTCGGGCGGGGTGATGAATCCCTTCATCCAGCTCTACCTCGTGCCGGTGGCGCTGACGGCGACGGCGCTGGCCCCCTCGCGGGTGCTCACCATCACCGCTGCGGCGGTGCTCGGTTACGCCCTGTTGGCCCGTTTCGCACCGCCGCTGGCCCACCAGCACGGGGCCGTGCTGTTCGACCTGCATCTCACGGGCATGGCCGCGAACTTCGCCCTGGGCCTGCTGCTGTTCTGCGTGTTCGGCCTCGCGCTGGCCCGCCGGCTCAAGGCCCGCGACGAGGCCCTGCGCGACGCGCGTGAACGCCGCTTGCGCGATGAAGGCCTGCATGCCCTCGCGCTGCAGTCCGCTTCGGCGGCGCACGACATCAACACGCCGCTCAACACCGCCGCCCTGCTCGTCGACGAGTGGCGTGCCGATCCGGACCAAGGACCGTCGCGCGAGGATCTCGCGCTCATGGCCCAGCAGCTCGCTTTCGCGCGCGATGCCGTGCGCCGGCTCGCCACCACCACGCGCGAGATCCCCCCGCCGCAGACCCTGGCGGCCATGCTCGACACCCTGAAGGACCGCCTGCTGCTGTTGCGCCCCCAGGCCAGCCTCACCGTCCACGTGCACCCAACCGTCGCCGCGCGCACCGTGCAGCCCTCGCTGGCGCTGTGGGGCAGCCTCGGGCACCTGCTGGAGAACGCCGCCGATGCCGGCATCGCCGCCGGGGACGCGCAGCTCGCGCTCCGTGCCGAGCCCGGCCCCGGCGACGGACTGCGGATCGTGGTCCACGATCGCGGCGCCGGCTTCGACAGCCGCGCCGAGCGCCCCGCCTTCAACCAGTCCTCCGGCGGCTTGGGCATCGGTCTCGCCATCGCGAACGCGACCATCGAACACCTCGGAGGCGCCCTGCACGTGCATCCGGCGGAGGGTGGGGGCAGCCTCAGCCGGCTGGACCTGCCCTGGCGAGCGCTCGATCCCGCGCTTGGCGCAAGCCGATGACTGCCTTCCCCGTCCTCCTGATCGACGACGACACCGCGTTCGCCGGCGTCCTCGCACGCGCCCTGGAGCGCCGGGGCCAACCCTGCCAACTCGCCGCGGACGCCGCTTCGGCCCTGCAGCGCGCCCGCCAGCCGCTCTCCGGCATCGTGCTCGACCTGAAGCTGGGCGCCGACAACGGGCTCGCGCTGATCGAACCCCTGCGCCTGCTCCAGCCCGAAGCGCCGATCCTCCTGCTGACCGGCTACGCCTCGATCGCCACCGCCGTCGAGGCGATCAAGCGCGGCGCGACCGACTACCGGCCCAAGCCGGTCAGCGCCGACGACGTGATGCGCGCTCTGTTCGGGCCGGACGACGGCGACGCCACGGAGGACGAGTTGCCAACGCCCGCGGATGGCCCGCTGCACCCCAAGCGCCTCGAATGGGAACACCTGCAGCGCGTGCTGGCCGAACACGACGGCAATGTCTCGTCCGCGGCACGGGCACTCGGCCTGCATCGCCGCAGCCTGCAGCGCAAGCTCGCCAAGAAGCCGAT